>PAOC01000113.1 GCA_002708465.1 Planctomycetota bacterium | reverse complement strand
TGCAAGGAAGGCGGCGAGGTCTGGGTGGAGCCGAAGTGGGACAAGGTCTGGTTCCCCGATGCCTTCGAGGGAACCATGGCGCAATTGCTCGTGGCTCTGGAGACCGGCGAGAAGCCGGAGATCGATGGCGAGGACAACCTCGACACGGTTGCCCTGGTGGAGGCCTGCTACCGCGGAGCCATGGAACACAGGATCTTTACGATAGATGAGATACGGTCCGCTTGACGGTGGGGCTGGATAATTGATAAGAAGAGGGGCTGCCGCGCGGCGGTGGGCTTCGAAATACGGAAACGAATTCGAGAGGGATAAGGAAAACATGAAACTCGGAATGATCAACTCCGCCTGGGAGCAGCATGGCATTGACCTTCTCAGTGGTCTCGAACGTACCAAGGAGATCGGCTTCGACTGCGTCGATATCTTCCAGGACCCCCTCGATCCCGGGGCCGATGAGCGGATCACCGCTGTTCGTGCCAAGTGCGAAGAGCTCGACCTGCCGATCATCAGCGTGGTCGGCGTCAGCGTAGGGCTGATTGACTTCAATCCGAGCGTCCAGAACTTCCACCTCGACCGCTGCAAGAGGTATCTCGACATGGCTCAGCAGCTGGGCGCGAAGAACTACCTGCTGGTGATTGGGGAATATATCTGGCAGAAGGAGGTCATTCCTCCTGCGGAGCAATGGAAGTGGGGAGTCGAGCATCTCAAGACCCTGGGCGAATACGCCGCCGAGCGCGACCTGGAGATTGTTCTCGAGCTCGAACCGTTCGATATGGCTCTCGTCAACAATCTCAGCGAGATGGGGAGGTTCCTTGCCGACGTCGACGTCCCCGCGGTGAAGGCCAACATCGACATCAGCCACATGCTCTTGTCGGACTCGAAGCCCGAGGAGCTGGCGAGCCTGCGCGGGCGGGCGGGCCACGTGCACATCTCCGATTGCGATGGAAAGGTGCACGGAGATTTCCCTCCCGGTGATGGAGTGGTCGATTTCCCACCCTACCTGCAGGCGATCAAGGATCTCGATTTCGATGGCGCCATCAGCCTCGAGCTGGAGTATTCGCCCGAGCCTGAGAAGATCGTCGAATGGGTCACGAAGGCCTACGATGCGACCGACAAGCTCATGCGGGAGATTGACCTGCGGGGCTGAGAGGCGAGGCGGCGGTCAGCCTAGAGCTTCGCGGACCGGGGTGATTCCAACTCTCGAGATCGCCAGCAGGACGGTCGAAAGGAGCGAGCAGGCTACCGTTTCGTCGATTCCGGCCCGCATGGCGATCGGTCCCGCGAGGGAGGCGATGTAGAGTGAGAGGTTTGTTGCCGAGGTTGCGCTGGCCCTCCCCCTGGGCCTCTCTTCGGGAGTCTTCAGGGAGGGCTCGGATTGTTTCAGTCCAAGCTCNANNGGTTCGAAGAGGTCGGCGGCNAGATTTTCACTNACCTCGTCGAGNTGCCTTGCGAAGGCCTCGAGGCGGGGNCCGGGATCTGCCTCGAAGTAATACCGCGCCGAGTTGTAGTGGGCATTGGGACCGGAGAGCAGCAGGCGCTCTGCATCAACCAGCCGGGCATGCTCCTCGCTGTCGAGGGCCTTCTCATGGTAGGCCTTCAGGATCCAGTCCTTCAGGGGCTCCTCATCGAGGTTGAGAGCCTCCCGCTCTCCATCGGAAGGAAGGCTCATACTCCCTCTCGATTGCACCGGATCATGTAGGAGTTGGACCTGTCCGTCGAGGGCGTGTAGCCGTCGAGGGGAAGGAGGTGGGTGTGGATCGCGTCGAGGAGCCAGCTCTCGGTCGGGAAGAAGAGATCTTCCTGCTCAGCCGAGGGAGTGATCCAGTTCCGGGCTCCGACGATGGTCACTGGCGCGTCGAGATGGTCGAAGGCCATCTGTTGGATGTTGGNCGCCAAGGTGTTCAGGTAGCTTCCTCGCTCGCAGGCATCGGAGGCGAGCAGGATTCGGCCGGTCTTGCGCACCGAATCGAGCACCAGGCTGTAATCGAAGGGGACCAGGCTGCGAGCATCTATGATCTCGGTCGACAGGCCGTGGTCGGCTTCGAGCAGCTTCGCTGCCTCCACAGCCTTGTAGAGGGTGGCTCCGACGGTGAGGATCGTCAGGTCGTCACCATCTCGCTTGATGTCGGGCTGGCCGATGGGAATCTTGTAATACTCCGGGGGAACCTCCTCGCGGAACTGCTCGGTCTCGCCGTAGACGCGCTGGCTCTCGAAGAAGATGACCGGATCGTTGCCGCTGAGGGCCGAGGCCATGAGTCCCTTGGCATCGTAGGGGGTGACCGGGAAGCAGACCTTGAGNCCCGGGATATGNGAGACCAGGGCGCTCCAGTCCTGCGAGTGCTGGGCGCCGTACTTGCTGCCGACCGAGACCCGTACGACCACNGGCATCTGNATCTCGCCTCCGGACATGCCCTGCCACTTGGCGAGCTGGTTGAAGATCTCGTCCCCGGCGCGGCCGAGGAAGTCGCAATACATGAGCTCTACCAGCGCCCGGCCGCCNTCCATGCCGTAGCCNACNGCGGTTCCGGCGATGGCTGCCTCGGAGATCGGTGAATTGAAGAGACGATGGTAGGGGAGGGATTCGGTCATTCCGCGGTAGACCGCGAAGGCNCCGTCCCAGTCCCTGTTTTCCTCGCCGTAGGCGATCAGCCGGTGGTCATTGTAGAAATGATGGATGATCGGCTCAAAGAGCGCGTCCCGGTAGGAGATCGCCTTTCCTTCAGGCAGCGCCGCCCCGGTTTCCGGATCGATGCCGGCGCGGCTCTTCTGGGCCAGCGCCAGCACGCGGCTGTTTTCCTCCAGCGGCTTGAGGACATCGCCCTCCCTGATCCCCGGCAGGTTCTCTTCATCCTGGTGGCAGAACATGAAGCGGGCTATCGGCTCACCGCCGAGACGGGGAGAGACCTCCAGGTCGGTGGCGAGCTGGTAGGCCTTGAGGATCTTCTCCCTGGCGTGCTTTTCACAGCCGGCGAGCTCATCATCGCTGGCCGCGGAGCTCTCGAGAAGCTGCTTTCCGAACTCCTTGATCGGGTCGATGTTCCTCCACATCTCGATCTCTTCACGCTCCCTGTAGGCGCTCGCATCGCTTGGCGAGTGTCCGCTCTGGCGATAGGCGATGACCTCGAGCAGCACGGGGCCTTCACCGTTTTTGATGACCTCCATCTTGCGGCGGAAGGCATCGATGACGGCCAGGGGGTTGTTGCCGTCGATGGTCTCGGCGTGAAGATTGAACCTGTTGACCCCGGCTCCGAGGCAGGCCAGGCGTTCGAAGCCCATGGTCTCTCCTCTGGTCTGGCCGCCCATGCCGTAGAAATTATTCATGAAGCTGAAGATCACCGGCAGGCCGCCCTGGTAGGGCTCCGGCCAGAGGTTCCAGAGCTGCCCCATGGTGGCGAAATTCATCGCCTCCCAGACGGGTCCGCAGCCGCTGGAGGCNTCGCCGATATTGGCCACGGCGATTCCGCTGTCGCGCTGCAGGCGCATGAACATGGAGGAGCCGACGGCGATATCCGCGCTTCCGCCGACAATGGCGTTGTTGGGATAGGTACCAAAGGGCAGGAAGAAGGCGTGCATCGAGCCGCCAAGGCCGCGGTTGAAGCCCGTGGCCCGTCCGAAAATTTCAGCCAGCAGCCCGAAGAGGAGAAACTCCTCTCCCTTTTCCTTCTGGTCNTCGCTGGCCTCGCNTTCGANGGCCTTCCAGATCTCCCCATCGAGAGAACCCTCGATGATCTCCCCGAGCTCATCTCCGGAGAGCTTGTGGATCGCGCTTAGGCCCTTGGCGAGAAATTCTCCATGGCTGCGATGGCTTCCGAAGATGTGATCAGTCGCTCCCAGCAGGAAGGACTGTCCAACGGCGGCCGCCTCCTGCCCGATCGAGAGGTGGGCGGGTCCCTTGTGGTCGTACTCGAGCCCCTGGTAGCTNCCCATCTTCTTCACCTGATCGAGCATCGTTTCGAATTCACGGATGATGACCATGTCCCTGTAGATCAGGAGNGCTTCTTCGTTGCTTATCTTTCCATCGGCGATCTCTCCAGCCAGGTTTCCGGAATAGGAATTGGCGGGGATCTCCCCGATNTCGGTTGTCGAAGAGCGACGAACCTCTTCGGGATTTACTATCAGNTGCTTGACCATCTCGAGTTTGTTCTTTTTCTATTGAGGCGGATTTTTAGCAAACGGGTGAGTCTATTAGAGTGCCGGGTAAAAGACAAGTCCGGGCGTTTCGGAAGAAGGTCAGCGCTCCCGCGGCTGGAGCGTCTGGGGCTCCACCCGCTGCCCATTTGCG
The DNA here is from genome assembly GCA_002708465.1 of Planctomycetota bacterium. Next base: position 11,201 of record PAOC01000113.1, on the reverse strand, counting down.
TAGAGCAGTCTTCCCGGCATTTTTTCCGCCGTTTCGCCGCTTCCAACAGCCCTTAGATTGACGCTGATGGAGTCGATCTTCTTTTCTCCAATGCGGGCGAGAATTTCGGGAACGGAAATGGAAAGCGTTTTCGTGCGAGGCCATTTAATGAGCCCGGCTTCCTCTTTGAAGCAATAGAGCGGCAGGTAGGTAGAGTTGATTCGCAGGTCGCCCTGGACGCCGGCCAGGGGCTTTGGGAAGGAGATCTCCAGCTTCAGGCCGCCGGGACGCTCAACATATCTCGTCTCGACCTGTCCATCTCTGAGGAAGAAGTCCTGGATGGGAGGGTAGACCGCCCTCGCGAGAAAGGGAGTCTGTCCGAGGAACAGGAGGATCGAGAAGGGAAAGGCCACCCAGGCTACGGGATGGATGCTTTCCCCTCTGCGCCCCCGCTGTTTTTCAACGAGCTGCCAGAGCAGGGACGCGGCCAGGGTCATGGCTGAGGAGATACCCAGGTCTTTGAAGGAGGCGCCATCGGCAAGCCCGGCCAGCCACAGGCAACTCACCACGAGCCCGGCAAAGCCCAGAAGGCAGAGTGCGGCCAGGGGNACGATATTGGCGGGCAGGTTTTTCGGGGCTACAGGGGCGGGAGCCTGNGGTTCGGATGGAGAATCGATCATGCCCGCATTCTAACTCTTGCGGGCGCGAAGGAGAAAGACCTCCTGGGAAGGAGCCTGTCTCAGTCCGAGATCCACTTCATCTTCCAGCGGCCTTCGACCGCCTCATCTTCGAGGTGACTTTTCGCCAGGAAGTTTTTCCCGTCGATGTGCTCTTCGCTGAGCACCTTGCCGACAAGGTAGAACTGGAAGCTGTCATCACGCCCCCTGATCACGATCTCGTCGTTGCCCTTGGTTATCTTTCCATACATGGGAGTCAGGGCGCTNTGATCCTTCGAGGCGATGCCTCCCGTTGAGTAGCTGCGTACTCCCTTGATCTCGACCACCTCGGCATCCTCCTGCTTGGCCCACTCGATTTTCAGATCGACATGATGGTAGGCGGCTCGGTTGGATTCGAAGTATTTATCCATCGACTCGCGCGTTCGGCTGTCGAGAGCTTCGAAAGAGAGCTTCCAGGTTCCCTCACGCAGGGAGCTACCGCTGCAACCGGAGACCAGGGCGCTGAGAACGAGGACGGCTGCTGTGATGTGTATGTGTTTCATTAGATTCCTCCACAGATTCTATTATCGGGAACCGTTCGCGTAAAACTGGAGTTTTCCTGCATCGTCTTCCTATGAATTAAGTTCCTCTAACGGGGGTATTTCGCGAAAAAACACCTATTACCGGTGCTTCGGAGATGAAGGGGTCTCAATTCGAGCGAAAATGTGAGTTGGCGGGCTTTCTTTGATTTCTTGCACAGGCTTCGAGTGGGTGCGAGAATCCGCCCGCCGGATTGAATTTTAACGGCAGCCGAGGCGCAAATGACAGATCTTCAAAAACGAATGGAGCTGGCTCTCGAGGCGGCGAGGAAAGCCGGCGAGCTGACGCTTGAATATTTCCAGAAGGGAATCGAGGTCGAGCTCAAGGCGGACCAGAGCCCTGTTACCGAGGCCGACAGAAATTCCGAGGCTCTGCTGATCGAGTTGCTCTCGAATGAGTTTCCCAATGACGCGTTTCTTGGCGAGGAATCCGGAGAGAGACCCGGCAGCTCGGGATACCGATGGGTGCTCGATCCGATTGATGGAACGAGGTCGTTTGTACAGGGGGTGCCGCTTTACGGCGTCCTGGTGGGGTTGGAAGATCCGGCTGGCGAGGCCATCCTTGGGGTTATCAACATGCCCGGTCTCGATGAGACGCTGGTGGCTGCCGTTGGGGAGGGCTGCTATCACAACGGGTCGCGTACCGATGGTTCGCGGGCGAACGTTTCCACGGTCTCCGAGCTNTCGAGCGCCTGCGTGACCTATACCGGCTTTGAGACCTTTCGCCAGTCAGGTTCTCTCGGAGTTCACAGCCTGCTCGGTGACCAGGTAAAGATCCTGCGCAGCTGGGGAGATTGCTATGGCCACCTGCTTGTTGCCACGGGCCGGGCCGAGGTCATGCTCGACCCCGTGCTCAGCCGCTGGGACATTGTGCCGCTGAAGCCCATCGTCGAGGAGGCCGGGGGGGTCTTCACCGATTGGCAGGGCCGCGGCGGCAGCGGCGGCAGCAGCGGCATCAGCACCAACAGCGCCCTGGCTGAAGAGGTGCGTTCTATCATCTGCGCCGCCGGAGGCGAGAATACGGACTCTCCGAATTGAGCTTCGTGTTCTTCTGCTGGAGTGTCGTGGTTCTCAGTTTCTGGGTCGTCCTCTGTCTCGATCCCCGGCGCCGCTGGCCGGGCCGGCTGACATTGCCGGAGACGCCCTCGTCGGCTGAGGAAGATGGGCCGGGTTCGGATCTCGCCGTGGTGATTCCCGCCCGCAACGAGGAGGAGACGCTGGGGGAGACGCTTCCCGCTCTCCTCGAGCAATCAGCGGATTACGCCAGGCTGGTGCTGGTGAATGACCGCTCCGATGATGGGACGGGGGAGCTGGCCCGCAAGCTGCTGGCGGAGAGCGCCGCCAGTGAGACCTCGGAGGTTNTGGAGGGGGGCGATCCTCCGCCGGGATGGTCAGGAAAGATCTACGCGGTCTCCACAGCGGTCAAGGCGCTCATCGAGGCGCCTGGAGGCGGCGCGATCCGCTGGTTCCTCTTCACCGATGCCGACATTCGCCACCCCTCGAATTCGATCAGGGCGCTTCGGCGGATCGCAGCTGAGCAGTCGAAGAGCCTCGTCTCGGTCATGGTCCGGCTGAATACCGAGAGCTCGTGGGAGAGACTGCTGGTTCCGGCCTTTGTCTGGTTTTTTCAGCTCCTCTATCCTTTCAGGTCGGTGGTGAAGGATTCTTCGCNTGTGGCAGCCGCAGCGGGCGGCTGTATCCTGGTCTCGAGGGAGTACCTGGAGAAGATCGGCGGGCTGGAGTCGATCGGAAAGGAGNTCATCGATGACGTCCGTCTCGCTGCCAGGGTCAAGGCCGCCGGCGGCGGCCTCTGGCTTGGGTTTTCCAGGACCATGGTCTCGTTGAGACGCTCGACGCGGCTGGGGGAGATCTCGGAGATGGTGACCCGNACCGCCTTTGACCAGCTGGGCTACAGGTATTGGCTGCTCCTCTTGACCCTGGCCGGGTTGTTCGCCTTCTTCATCTCTCCGCCGCTGTTNTGCGCCGCGGCGCTGGCGCTGGATGAGCCGCTGACGGGATTGGCCGCGGCGCTGGCAATGTCACTGCAAACTGTGAAATACTGGCCGGCGGCGAGCCATTACGGTCTGCCTCCGCGCTACGCGCTGAGCCTCCCCTTGGCAAGCTGCTTCTATCTGTGGATGACCTTTCTCTCTGGCTGGCATCATCTTCTCGGCCGTGGNGAGACCTGGCGGGGNAGAGCCCTTGGGCCGAGTGAACATTGAGCGCAAAGGAATAAAAAATGTTTATCAAGCGACTGGACGACTGTGTCGAGATTATCGCCAACGATGGCTGCCATCTGAAGGANCTCCTGCACAGCGACCGGGATGATGTGGAGCTGCCCTATTCCCTCGCCTATGCCCGGGTAGAGGCCGGCAAGGGGACGCATCCTCACAAGCTGGCGGCCCAGGATGAGGTGTATACGATTCTCAGCGGCGCCGGGGTCATGCACATTGGCGAGGANAGGGAGGAGGTGGGAGCCGGTGATACCATCGTGATCCCGGCTGGGGCCGAGCAGTGGATCGAGAACACCTCGGAGGGAGAGCTCGTGTTCACCGCNCTGGTGAGTCCNCCCTGGCGTGAAGAGGATGACCTTCTCACCTGAGCCTCGTCGNCGGCGCGGAAAAACTAAGCCTGACGGGCGCATNCGCGGGGTGTTAGGATGCAAGGNAATGAAACGCAGCGGGAAGGAATCCAAGGCGNNTCTCAANAGGGANGCGGCCTGCCTCGTTGAGGATGGGCGCGTGCCGTTGGCGGCGCGCATGCGTCCCCGCACCCTGGACGAATTCATCGGGCAGCCCCATATTCTGGGAGAGGGCAAGCTGCTCAAGAGGGCGATCGAGGCCGACAGGGTGACCTCGGTCATCTTCTGGGGGCCGCCCGGCACGGGCAAGACGACGCTTGCAAGGGTCATCGCCAACGCCACCCGGTCTAAGTTCGAGACCATCAATGCGGTTCTTGCCGGGGTGAAGGATATCCGCGAGGTTGTCGCCCGGGCCGCGGAGAGGCTGAAGGAACACAGCTTCGAAGATTCTCAGCGAACCATTCTTTTTGTCGACGAGGTGCATCGCTTCAACAAGGCCCAGCAGGATGCCCTGCTGCCGCACGTGGAGAACGGCACGATCACCTTCATCGGCGCGACGACCGAGAATCCTTATTTTTCGGTGATCAAGGCCCTGGTGAGCCGCTCGACAATTTTCGAGCTTCGCTCACTTGCCGACGAGGAGCTGCGGGAGATCCTGGTGGCGGCGCTCAATGACGAGGAGAGGGGCTTCGGCGGGCTGCAGCACGAGGTGGCGGCTGAGGCTCTCGATCACATCGTTCAGATGGCCTCCGGAGATGCCCGCAATTCGCTGAACGCGCTGGAGCTGGCGCTGGTGACGACACCGCCCGGAAAGGATGGCGTGGTCGTGGTCGACCTCGCCGTCGCCGAGGAGTCCATCCAGCAGCGGGCGCTGCTCTACGATAAGGATGGAGACATTCACTACGATATGATCAGCGCCTTCATCAAGAGCCTGCGCGGCTCTGACCCGGACGCGGCCCTCTACTGGATGGCCCGGATGATTCGCGCCGGCGAGGATCCTCTCTTCCTGGCGCGCCGCATGGTGATTTTCGCGAGCGAAGATGTCGGGATGGCGGACCCGCTGGCGCTGGTCGTGGCCAACAACGCCGCGGACGCCACCCGCTTCGTCGGTCTNCCGGAGTGCCAGTTCAGCCTCTCCCAGGCCTGTATCCATCTTGCCACGGCGCCCAAGTCTAATTCGACGATGGCGTATTACGAGGCTGTCGCAGCCGTCAACAGCGGAGCAGATGACGAGGTTCCTAACCATCTCAAGGATTCATCCCGCGACAAGGAAGGTCTCGGGCACGGCAAGGGCTACAAATATCCGCACGCCTTCCAGGAGCATTGGGTGGCCCAGCAATACCTGCCCAATGGCCTGCAGGGCAATTATTTCTACAAGCCGGGTGACCAGGGCTTTGAAAAAAAGGTCGCGGATCGAATAGAGTGGCTGCGCAAGGAGCAGGAAGAGGGTCTTGGCAAGGGCGGAGCCGAGCCTCGAGGGGAAAAGAGCTGAAGATGAAAAGGCGTGGAATATGTTGATCAGAAAGGCTGCGGTTATCGGCGCCGGCACGATGGGGTGTGGGATCGCCACCCACCTGGCGAATGCCGGGGTACCCTGCCTGCTGCTGGATATCGTTCCCGAGGGCGAGGGAGAGCGCTCCCGGATCGCAACGGATGCGATTGGCCGGGCTCTCAAGTCACGGCCGCCCTCCTTCATGGACCCTTCGGATTCGTCGCTCCTGAGCGCGGGCAATATCGAGGATGATCTCGAGGCGCTGGGAGAGTGCGACTGGATCATCGAGGCGGTTACCGAGGATCTCGATGTCAAGCGCGGCATCTACGAACGGATCGCTCCGCATCGCCGTGCGGGATCGATCATCTCATCGAATACATCGGGTATCTCCCTGGGGCTCCTGACAGAAGGTCTGGACGATGATTTTCGCAGCTCCTTCCTGGTGACCCATTTCTTCAACCCGCCGCGCTATATGTACCTGCTCGAGCTGGTTCGGGGGCCGGAGACCTCCGAGGAGATCTTCTCCGCCGTTCGGGAGTTCGCCCAGAAGCGCCTGGGCAAGGGCGTCGTCGAATGCAAGGACACTCCGAATTTCATAGCCAATCGAATCGGGGTTCTCTGCATGGGCGCCTCCTGCGTCTACCAGGAGGAGACGGGTCTGAGCATCGAGGAGATCGATGCGATCACTGGACCGGTTATTGGCCGGCCGAAGACAGCCACCTTCAAGCTTCATGACCTGGTGGGTCTCGATGTCGCCCTCATGGTGATGAAGAATGTCTACGACCTGGTCCCTGAGGATGAGAGCCGAGAGCTCTTTCGGGCTCCCGCCTTTTTCCAGCGGATGGTGGATGAGGGGAAGCTCGGGAGGAAGAGCGGCGGGGGCTTCTACCGGAAGGAGGGCAAGGAGATCCTTGTGCTCGACCTGGAGTCCTTCGAATATCGGCAGGAGAAAGAGGTCAGCTTTCCCTCGCTCGACAGCGCGCGGAAGGCGAAGGAACTGCCGGCTAAGATTCAGGCCCTGGCAGGCGGCGAAGACAAGGCCTCGGCCTACGTCTGGAAGCTGCTGTCGGAGACCATGCTCTACAGNGCCAGGAGGGTNCCCGAGATCTGCGATGANATCCTGAGCGTGGACAGGGCGCTNCGCTGGGGTTTCAACTGGCAGNTGGGNCCCTTTGAGCTCTGGGATGCCCTGGGCGTCAGGGCTACCGCCGACCGACTCGAGAAGGAAGGCCGGGAGATTCCCGCGCTTGTCGAAGAGCTGCTCCGCGGCGGCAACGACAGCTTTTATTCAACCGCCGGTGAGGGAGCGAAGAAGCGCCCATCGGTTTTTGTTCCGGCAAGCCGAGAGCTGGAGATGATAGAGGACAGGCCGGGGGTCATCCTGCTGGATGATGTTCGCATGCGCAGCGAACCGCTGAGATCAAACCCATCCGCGAGTGTTCTCGATCTTGGAGAGGGAGTCCTCTGCGTCGAGTTCCACTCGAAGATGAACACGATCTCGGGTGAAACCCTGGAGATGATTCGCGAGGGAGTCGATGCTGCCGAACAGGAAGGCTACGCGGGGCTGGTCATCGGTAACCAGGCNTCGAACTTCTCCGTCGGCGCCAACATCAAGGAGCTCGCGGCGGCGGCCGTAGAAAAGGACTGGAAGGCCATCGACAGGATGATTCGTGATTTTCACGAGACCGTGTTGAAGGTCAGGTATTCATCCATCCCGGTGGTGGGGGCGGTCCAGGGACTGGCTCTCGGGGGCGGCTGCGAGATACCGCTGGCCTGCGACGCGGTGCAGGCGGCGGCCGANACCTATATCGGCCTGGTGGAATTGGGNGTGGGGNTGATCCCCGCCGGAGGCGGAACNCGGGAGATGGCATGCCGGGCTGCGGAGGCTGTNCCACCCGGCTATCCNGTNGATNCATTCGGCTTCCTGATGCGGTATTTCGAAAACATCGCCATGGCGAAGACCTCCGGCAGCGCCGCGGAGGCCAGGCANTTGGGCTACCTCCGGCCGATAGATGGAATCAGNATGAACCGTGACNGGGCGCTGCTGGATGCGANGACCAGGGTCCTGGCGATGGCGGCGCANGGGTATCGGCCTCCCGCGCCGCGGGAAAGCGTAAAGGTCGCGGGNGANGCNGGAATTGCAGAGNTGCGAATCCTNCTGAGCCAGTACGCCGGGGGAGGGTTTATCAGCGAGTACGATGAATTTCTCGCCGGGCGATTCGCCTACGCCCTCTGCGGCGGAAATATTGATGGGGAATTCCCGGTTAGCGAACAATACCTGCTCGAGCTCGAGCNCGAGGTGTTCCTGGGGCTGCTTGGCGAGCAGAAGACCATCGACAGNATCACCCATACGCTCAAGACGGGAAAGCCACTTCGGAATTGAACTCCATCACAGGGGAAACGGAAAAATGAAGGACGCGGTGATTGTCAGCGGAGCACGGACAGCCATGGGCAAGGGGCGAAAGGGTACCNTGCGCACGGTTCGTCCGGATGANCTCGGAGCCTGNGTGATCCGGGAGGCCGTCGCCAGGGCGGNCGGNCTCGANCCCGCCGAGGTTGAAGANGTNCTGCTGGGCTGNGCTATCCCCGAGCAGGAGCAGGGCATGAACGTCGCCAGGATCTCNACNCTGAAGGCGGGACTNCCGGTGACGACCAGCGCGGCGACGATCAACCGCTTCTGCTCTTCGGGCCTCCAGACGATCTCCCAGGCCTTNGACCAGATNCGCTGCGGNCATTCGGANGTGGTTGTNGCCGGAGGCGTCGAGAGCATGAGCCGGGTNGCCATGTTCCAGCGCACCTACGCCAATCCCGGNTTCGCCAATGACTGGCCCGAGGTCTACATCGGGATGGGGCTGACCGCNGAGAACCTGGCCCGGAAGTACGGAATCTCCCGTGAGGAGGCCGATGAGTTCTCGGTGGAGAGCCATCGAAAGGCTCTGGCCGCCATCGAGGAGGGCCGGTTCAACGAAGAGATCGTCCCCTATCGATTTTCGCTCAAGAAGCCGGGAGAGAATGGCTCGGTGGAGGAGACCGAGGTCGAGTTTTCGGTGGATGAGTGTCCCCGTCCAGGGACCGATCTGGATGGGCTCTCGAAGCTCAGGCCGGTTTTCTCCGCTACGGGAACCGTCACCGCCGGGAACGCCTCGCAGATGAGCGATGGGGCCGCGGCTGTGGTGGTGATGAGCTCCGCAAAGGCCGAGGAGCTTGGTCTCCGACCTCGCCTCGTCCTGCGATCCTACAACGTCTCGGGCGTTGCCCCGGAGATCATGGGAATCGGGCCGGTCGAGGCCGTTCCGCGGGCGCTCGAGCAGGCGGGCCTCACGCTCGATGATATGGACGTGATCGAGCTCAACGAGGCCTTCGCGGTCCAGGCCCTCAGCGTGATCAGGGAGCTGGACCTTCCGCTGGAGAAGGTTAACGTGAACGGCGGCGCTGTGGCTCTCGGCCATCCGCTTGGCTGTACCGGCGCACGNATGACCTTGACGGCTCTCGGTGAGCTCGAGCGGCGGGAAGCGCGCTACGCTCTCGTGACGATGTGTATTGGCGGCGGCATGGGTGCCGCGGGCGTTTTCGAGCGGATTTGAGGCTTGAGCATGGAAGACGCCGACAGGCCGAAGGACGACGGGTTTCGAGCGCTGGCCTGTCTCGATGGCGCCTCCACGGGCATCGAGCGGCGCCCGCTGCGGCAGCCCGGCCCGGGCGAGGTTCTCGTCTCCCTCAGAGTCTGCGGTCTCTGCGGTACAGATATTTTCAAGCTGGAGGCGGCCAGCCAGCCGCCCGGAACGGTTCTCGGGCACGAGGTGGTGGGCATGGTTGAGCNGTGCGGGGCTGAAGTGGAAGGCTTCAGTCCTGGGGACCGGGTCGTGGTGGCGCACCATGTTCCCTGCGGCGAGTGCGCCTATTGCCTGGCTGGCAGCGAGACGATGTGCGAAGAATTTCGTGAGAATCAGCTCTCGCCGGGAGGATTCAGTGAAAAAATCATCGTGGCCGAGGCCGCCGTCCGCTCGGCGATGCGGACCATTCCCGACTCTCTGAGTGATGACACGGCGGTCTTTCTCGAGCCCGCGGCCTGTGTTCTGAGAGGCATCTGGCGTTCCGGGCTCGAGCCTGGAGGAGCTTCCGTTATCCTCGGCGGCGGCAGCATGGGACTACTTCACCTGCTGGTGCTGAAGGCGGCGATTCCGGATGCCCTGGTGGGAGTGGTCGAGCCGCTGGAAGACCGCAGGGCGCTGTCGCTGTCGCTTGGAGCTGATTTCTCCCGCGCCCCGGAGACAGCCTCCGATGCTGTCGCTGAGCTGACAGGCGGNCTGGGCGCCGATGCCGTCTTCGACACCGCTGGCGGCTCCGGCGCTCTCCTGGCGTGCCTGGAGCTTGGCAGGAGAGGCTCAACCATCGTACTTTTCGCCCACGCCGGCGCTGGCGAGCAGGCGGGCTTTGAGCTGGATCGCCTGTTCAAGGANGAGCGCCGCCTCGTAGCCTCGTATTCCGGCGGAGTCAAGGANCAGGACGCGGCCTGGGAGCTCATGCTCTCGGGCGCACTCGACCCTGCGGCCCTGGTGAGCGCGAGGGTNGGCCTGGANGATTTCNGCCNGGCNCTCGAGCTGGTCCGGGACCGAAGGGCTCTNAAGGTACTCATCGAACCCTGAAGGGAAGCTTCNAATGGAACAATTGACCGCCTGGCTGACCGGNCCTGAATCGATCGAGTTTCGCGGAGGTCCCGTGCCGCAGCCGGGGCCGGNNGAGCTGCTCATCTCNGTCGGGGCGGCGGTGACCTGCGGGACGGANGTCAAGGTCTACAGNCGCGGAGGGCATCCGNAAATGNTGGAGGTTCCCTCGCCGTTCGGNCACGAGCTGGCCGGAACCATCNTCTCTNNNGGCGAGGCNGTCGAGGGCTGGCNGGAGGGTGAGNGGGTCGTTGTTTCCAACTCGGCATCCTGCGGTTCCTGTGATTTCTGCGCGCGCGGCAATGAGAANCTCTGCGCCGANCTCGTNTATCTCAATGGCGCCTTCTCGCGCTACCTTGTCNTTCCTGCCCGCTTCGTCGAGCGGGGCGTCTACCGGCTNCCGGATCACCTGGGNCTTGCCGAGGCGGCTCTCAGTGAACCCCTNGCCTGTGTCCTGCGGGGAATTGANCAGNTGGCTCCGCTTNCCGCGGAGCGGGGNGTTCTCTATGGGGCTGGNCCCATCGGCCTGCTGTTNACGGCGGTNCTGGCGGNGCGGGGAGTCGAGGTTGTCGTCGCCGATCCGAANGNATCACGNCTCGAGCTGGCCCGGAGCCTGGGCGCCTGCGGNACCCTGGAGGTTGAGAGGGGCGTCTCCCAGGCGGAGCGGNTNCGTNCCAGGAGNCTGGGAGAGCANGGGTTTGATTTTTCCATCGATGCGACCGGGGTGCCGGAGGGNTGGCTTGACGCCGTNGGTTCGGNGAGGCCCGGAGGCCGGGTGAGCCTCTTCGGAGGCTGCGCTCCCGGCACACGCCTCGAGCTCGATTCTCACCGTGTNCATTACGAGGAGCTGACGGTGATGGGCGCCTACCATCATCGGCCGGCTGATTTCAGGGCCGCTCTTGAGCTGCTGAGTTCAGGGCGGCTTGAAACTGATCTTCTGCTCTCATCTCAGCGTCCTCTCGAAGAGCTCGAGGACGCCCTGGGTGACATGCTCTCTCGCCGGGCAGTCAAGGTCGTCATTCGGCCTCATCCGGACAATTGATGCGGTGGGAGAACGTTATTATCGGAAATCCTCCCTTGCCGAGATGCGGGCAAAGGGATACTCTCCGTCTGTTCGCTAGGGGTGCCTCACCGGCGAGGCTGAGAACTGACCCTCGGAACCTGATCCGGATTGTACCGGCGTAGGAAAAGCGGATTTTGATGTGAGTAGGAATGAACCTGGAATATTCC
>PAOC01000078.1 GCA_002708465.1 Planctomycetota bacterium | reverse complement strand
GAGCTGAACGATATTCCTCTGCTGCTTCTTTAGATGGGAAGGTGGTTTATTTGTCTTTCTACCTGGGTTGGATTTCCGAGGCGGATCCGGCGGTTCCCGCCTGGGTAACCCTGCTGTTCGTCTCAATCCTCTCGGCGATGATCCTCTGCCTGGCCTTCGAGGAGAAGCTCCATGCCAAGAAGTCGGTGATCGCCGGCCTGTTCGCGATTCTCTGCCTGCTGCTGGGGGCGGTTTTTGGCCTGCTGCCCTTTGGCCCCATCTCTGTCGGCGGGCATGAGATCAATCTCCCGGTCTACATACCAGCGATCGACTGGGGGGTTATCGCGATCATTCTCGGCTCGAGTCTCTTTGTCGACGTTACCTCGCGCACGGGGCTTTTTACCTGGATCGCGATTCGGGTGACGAAGGCATCCGGCGGCGATCCATTGAAGCTCCTGGTCTTCTATGGGCTGATGACGGTGGTCTTTTCCGCGGTCCTCAACAATGTGACGGCCATGATCATTGTCGGTTCGCTCAGTGGGGTCTCCCTGAAGAAGCTCCAGCAGGAGGATAAGCTGCTGGGCTTTCTGCTGGTAGAGGGGCTGCTGACAAATATAGGCGGCCTGCTGACGCTGATCAGCTCGGTACCTAATATTATCGTTGGCAACGCTGCCGGGATTGCTTTCCTCGATTTTTTCCTCAAATCAGGCGTCTACGTACTTGTCGCTACTGTCGTGACGATAGCCCTCGGCTCCCGCCTGTTTGGGATTCGCCGTCTTTCCAGCGAAGCGGAACGTGAGCAGGCACGGGAGCTTGTCGCCGGTTTTGATGAGAACGATGGTATCGAGAGCAGGTTCTTTTTCTGGTTCGGCGCTATGATGACAGGTCTCTTTATTCTCACGATCGCCTCTACCTCGGTTCTTCCCTATATCCGGGACCTGGGGATGGGCTTCGTGGCGTTGAGCTTCGCCGGGATCATGCTCGTTCGATACAAGGCTGTCGCCGATAAGTTCTACGAGGCCATCGACTGGGATCTGCTTGGGTTTTTCGCGGCCCTTTTTGTTGTGATCAACGTGATGGAGCATGCCCTCGTTCTGCAACTGATCGGCACGGGGCTCTCGACGATTATCGATGCCCCGCCTAATATTGCCGCGGCCGGTCTGTTGGCCGTTTCAGCCCTCTTCAGCTCGGTTACTGACAACATACCGCTTGCGGCGATGCTCGCGAAAATTCTGCAGGCTAGGGAAATGGCTGGTACCGATGTTCCCGAGCAGCTCTGGTGGTCGGTAATTTTCGGAGCCAACCTCGGCGGCAACCTGACGCCAATTGGATCAGCCTCCACTCTTGTGGCGGTGACGATCATTCACAAGTACAAGATCAGTCTTTCGTTCGCGGGTTTCATCAGGAAGGCTCTTCCCTACGCCCTCGTCCATATAGCTCTTGCCATCATCTATGTCCTTCTGTTCTTCTGAGGGGGCAAAGATCCTCCGCGAATTTAGATGCTTGGGCCTGACGAGTGCTTGAGTCGGCCTTCGATTTTTGATCTAATTTAACTCGCCTTGTTTGGGCCGAGTATCGCGGGGAAGCTTTTTTGCGCCCGGTCTTCTGAAACCAGGTTCCTCTTCGACATCTTTGCTCATTGACTGTGATATAGAGGGAGTGACTAGTTGAGAAACGTCTTCAAGACAACGTTGCTTTTGTTGTTGGCGACCTCGTTTTTAGCTTCATCTGTTCTTGCCGAGGGTGAGTGGGAGGTGACGCCTGCGAGTGAACGAGCCCTGCAGAAGGGACTCGAATGGCTTGCCAGGAACCAGGGACCTGAGGGGAACTGGAACTCTAATGACCTGGGCCTGGTGGGGATGGGCGCACTCGCGTTTCTCTCCGCGGGCTATCTGCCGGGTCGCGGCCGTTATGGCAACACCGTTCAGCGGGCGCTGAACTTCGTGACCAGGAATGCCAAGCCCTCCGGCCTGCTGAACATCTCGAACGCCCAGAGGGATATGTACAATCACGGCCTGGCGGCCTTCGCTCTTGGCCAGGCCTACGGTATGACGAACGACAAGGCGCTCAGTAATGTTCTCGATAAGTCTCTCAAGCTGATCTCCAACACCCAGGCGGAAGACGGGGGCTGGGATTACCGCGCTCGCCGCCAGGGGAGAGGACATGATCTCAGCCTGGTGGTGATGCAGGCGAAGGCGCTCCGGGGTGCCATGGACAGCGGCCTGGAGGTCTCTCCTGAGGTCGTTGGTTCGGCGATCCAGAGTGTTAGACGGTATTACAAGTCCCGCTCTGGCAAGAATGGCTTGAGCAATCCGAAAGCCGCGATGCTGGAGACTGGCCAGTTTACCTATTCAGGAGGTCATGGCACCCTGGCGATGGCCGCCGCGGGAGTCGTATGCCTGCAGGAGTTCGGGCAGTACGCCGACTGGCGGATCGGCAAGAATCTTGATGTGATCCAGGCAGCCATTGGCCGCGATTCTTCGCCGGGAGCCAGGAACGGCAAGCTGCCCTGTGAAGATGCCTATACCCTCTACTATGTAGGGCAGGCGCTCTACCAGGTTGGGGGGAAACGCTGGAGAGAGTCCTATCCGAGATTACGGGACTATCTCGTCGCGAGCCAGATGCTCAATTCCGGCGAGTCGGCCCAGGATGGGCTTTGGCGTGATCACAAACGTGTGGGTGGTCAGCCCGGCGATCTCTATGGGACGGCGGTGGCGTGCTTCGTTCTCGCCATGCCAAACCGTTACCTGCCGATTTTGCAGGAAGGCAAGATTGACAGTATTGCCAGTAAGTTGAAGACGAAATAACGCAGCAGGATATTTTCTCCGAACTTTCGGGGAAGGAACATTAGATGAGTTTTCTTACAAGCGCCTTCGCTTTTGCCGGGTTAGCCCTTGCCGCAGGCCCCATCATTATTCACCTTTTGAACCGCCGCCGGTTCACGGTCATTGATTGGGCGGCGATGGATTTCCTCAAGGAGGCTGTTCAGAGACAGCGCCGAATCCTGACCCTGCGGGACATCATATTATTGATCCTGCGAACTCTTTGTGTGCTCCTTTTCGGCCTTGCTATGGCCCGGCCCTATTCCGAGTCTGACTCGGCGGTAGTTTCTTCCGGCCAGCCGGTGCACGCCATCCTGGTGGTAGACAATAGCCTCAGCATGGCCTACGGAACCAGTGGTCAGACCACGCTGGATTCGGCCAAGAAAGCGGCAGTTGGACTGGTTGAAGATCTTCCTGATGGCAGCCGCTTCTCCATTATCCCTCTCTGCGGTGAGGTTTCCGATTTCAGCTTTGATCCAGAGGGAACGAAAGATGCGGCGACGGAGGCCATCAAGGAGATCCAGGTTCTCGACAGGACCGCGAGTGTCGCGAAGGTTGTAGAGCTGGCCGAGGAAGCTTCGAAACGCGCGCCTGATCTGCGCTCGAAACATATCGTGTTTTTTGGTGACCAGCAGAGCAATTGCTGGCCAAAGGGCGTCGCAACATCCGGCCTTCTCGCATCCATCGGCAAGCTGAACGTTGTGCAGGTCAGCCCCGGTGACAAGGATAATATCTGGATTGAAGATCTGCGTGTCCAGGACGAGGTTGCCGATGCCGATGCTACGACGGTTTTTATTGTCAGGCTCAGGTACCGGGGTGAGGCGGCCCAGGATGAGGTGACGGTAAGTCTCGAGGTCGATGGGNANNNCGNTTCCACCAAGAGCGTTGTTCTTCGCGACAAACAGACTCGAGAGGTTCTCTTTACCTACAAGTATGAGCTTGATTCAAGCGCCGTGCAGTCGGGCTTCTCGCAGGTGAAAGCGAAGGTTTCCTCTCATGACAAGTTTACCCAGGATGATGTGCGCTACCTCTCGGTNCCCGTGCTCAGCGAAATCCCGGTTGTCTTTATCGACCAGTACGGNTCGGATGAAGATCCGGCCCGCAACAGGCTTGGAGACACCTATCATGTGCGGCGGCTGTTGACTCCTTCCCANNCCATCGACAGCAAAGAGCAGCAGCTCATTCGTATACACCATGTCAAGATTGACCAGGTTGATACCGATCTGCTCGAATATGCCCGCCTGGTGGTGATGGCTGGCGTTGAAAATCCCGGGCCGGCCGTAGATGTCCTCAGGGAGTATGTTGAGCAGGGAGGGCAGCTGTTTATCGCCGCTGGCGGAAGCTTCGATCCGGTTGCATGGAACGAAGAAGGTTGGAATAACGGAAGGGGAATCCTTCCCAGCCCGTTACAGCCGGTCACCGTTGGGAAGTTGCCCGGAGATGGGGTGAAGGAGCTGAACCCGTTCTTTATCAGCTTTGACAGTCTTGCCACGGACAGCTTCCTGCCCCCGGAGGAGTCCAGCCAGAACCTCGAGGACATCTACAGCATTCCATTGTTTTTCAAGGCCGTCGTGGCGGATCTTGAAGGCGATGCGATGAAGAACTACCGCAAAGTGGAACAGGAAAAGGTCGCGGCGGAGGAGAAGGCCGCGCAGGACGCCGCAGCCGCGGGGAACACTTCAGTCCAGCCGCCGGCGGAAAAGAAGGGGCAGACCTGGTTGAAATGGATCAGGGATCTGAAGACTCGCGAGGGGCAAATCGAGCCGAAGATTCTTGCGAAGTTTACCAATGACGTTCCTATGCTCCTGGAGAGAAGAATCGGGGCGGGCCAGACGGTTCTCTTTACCAGCAGCCTTTCCTCTGATTGGAACACGCTGATGATCGAGGACGCGGTCTTCGTTCTTGACCGGATTCTTCGCGGCCTTCTGCGGGATACGCTTCAGAAGGTCAATTTCCAGGGCTCTGAGACGGTTCGTCTCGGGGTCAGGGCCGAAGAGCGAAGGAATGAATTCATTTTGAGCCGGCCGCAGGGAGGTCAGGGCGAGACGCTCACGCCGGAAGCCCGGGGACTGGGAGGTGATGAAATTGTCGTCAGGCGGGTCCACAGCCGCGGACATTATGTCGTTGCTTCGTACGATGCGAATTCCGGCGGCTCTGCAGGCAAAAATAAGGTTGAGAGGTGGAGTCGTCCCCTGGCCGTCAATGGTCCAGTTGAAGAGTCCGAGCTCGTGAGTACAACGGAGTCGGACGTAAAGAGAGGGTTAGAAGAGGGCAAGAAAGATGTCCTCAGCTGGTTTTCCACCGGCCGGGATGTCGGTAGTGGACTGAAATCGGTGGGTGGACAGTATTCCTGGAAGTACCTGATGGGTCTAGTTCTTGTGCTCCTGCTTGTAGAGCTTTTGATTCTGTCCTGGGGGGCTATCGCCGGGCTACTGGGCCCTTCAGAAGATGAG
The DNA here is from genome assembly GCA_002708465.1 of Planctomycetota bacterium. Next base: position 6,373 of record PAOC01000078.1, on the reverse strand, counting down.
GCAGCGGCAGGAGGGGAGGGTGTAGCATGAATACGACTGAATTCCTTGGCAGAATGCTCGGTTTCGATCAGGTCAGTGAGGTAGAGTCTCACAACCTGGACTTTACGGCACCCTGGGCTGATGGCGCCTGGTTGCTGTTTGGATGCCTCGCCCTGGTGGTACTCTCAGTGGTCTTTTATTTCCGCTGGCAGAGTTCAAAGCGCCCTGTGGCAAGGATCTGCCTGACGGTCACCAGGGCTCTCCTGCTTTGTTCCGTTCTCCTGGTGCTGGCTGAGCCGGTCCTTAAGCTCGAGCTTGTCCGTAAGCCCAAACCGTCACTCTGGCTGGTTTTTGATGGAAGTGACTCGATGGGGATCGAGGATAAGCTNTCGGATAAAGAAAAAGCCCTTTTCGTGAANGCGGCCCCAGCTGTNNCCGGNGCTGTCGATAAAGGTGAGCCGTCGAGAACAGAGTGGTTGCAGCGGTTGCTGCAGAACCCGGCGGATAACCTGCTGCAGAAACTGGGNGACAAGTATCGCCTTCGCATATTTAAGTTTGATCGTCCCGATGGTGTTGAAACGATAGAAATCACCCGGGATGCAGAGGATAAGATCGAGGTTGCAGCGGTGGCTGGTCAGCTTGCTCACAGCGGGCAGGTAACTGCGATCGGGTCCGCCCTCGATGACCTGGCGCGCCGACACGGCAAGGGCAACCTGGCCGGGATCGTTCTGTTCAGCGATTTTGGCCAGAATTCGGGGCCATCTCCCGAGGCCGCCGCTTCCCGTCTTGGAGTCCCGGTGTACACCGTTGGTTTTGGTCCCGAGGCCGTGGTTGATCTCGCCTTGAATCTCCAGGCTCCACTGGTCATGAAGAAAGCTGAACGGTCGAATATAGCCGTCAACCTGCGCCAGAGTGGGCTCGAAGGCCAGACTGTCAAGGTTCGCATCGTGGCGAAGCCCGTCAGTGGGGATGGGAGCCCCGGAGCTGGTGCTCCGCAGTTGATCCAGGAGAAGGAGGTCAAGTTGAAGGGCGATGTGACAACGCTCGATGTGACCTACACGCCCGCGGTCGCTGGACGCTTTACAGTCTCTGCCGAGGTTGAAAAGCAGGACGGTGAGGTGATCGATCAGAACAACAGTGGAGAGCGCGAGGTAACGATCCAGGATGATTTCCTGCGCTTGATGTATGTCGAGTATGAACCGAGCTGGGAATGGCGCTTTATCAAGGAGGTCTTCTATCGTGACAAGCTGGTCGGCGAGAGGGGGTTCAGGACCTTCCTGCGTTCCGCCGACCCCAAGGTGCGGCATACCAACAGCCTCTTCCTCCAGACCATGACCCCGGCGAGGAGCGAGTTCTTTCAGAATGATGTTATCTTCCTGGGTGACATGCCGGCCTCGACCCTGAACAGCCGGTTCTGTGAAATGACCAAGGAGTTTGTCGGCAAGTTCGGCGGAGGGCTGGTTGTTATCAGCGGGCCCCGCTTCGGGCCATCTCAGCTGCTGGCGACTCCGATAGCCGATATGCTTCCAATTATTGCTGATCCCAATTCAAGGCCTGTCGATAGGCGCGAGTTCAGGCCTAAGCTGACCCAGGATGCCGCCTCAGTGCCCTTCATGCAGCTTGGCGAGAGTCCGCAGGAGAGTCTCAAGGCCTGGAATAACCTTGGAGCTGTTCCCTGGTACCAGCCATCACTCAGGCCTCACCCCTTTGCCACGGTCTTGCTGAGCCATCCGACGGATGTCTGCGCTTCAGATGGCCAGACCCGTCAGCCCCTGATCTCTATCAGGCGCTACGGTAAGGGCGAGGTGATCTACCTGGCCTTCAACGAGACCTGGCGGATGCGGCGCAAGTACGGCGAACTCTATTACAGGCAGTTCTGGGGTCAGATGATCCATCGTCTCGGTCTGAGCCACGCGCTGGGCAATCAGAAGCGGTTTGTCGTTCGAACCGACCGTCAGCGCTACAAGGAGGAGGACAGGGTGATCCTGTCCATCGAGGCCTACAATAAGGATTTCGAGCCTCTTGAGGAAAAGGATCTCCCGGAGGGTGGGCTCGTAGCGCACCATATTACGCCCCAGGGAGGCACCGAGGGTTCCACCAGGATGCTGGTCACCAGCNTGCGAGAGGGTGTCTTTGAAACCGAACTGCAGGTTTTTGCCGGAGGGGAACACACCCTGAANGTAAAAGACCCGGTTACGGGCGAGGTCAGCAAGGTTCAATTCCAGGTGGCCAGCATGTCGGCTGAACGCCGCAGCGGTAAACGAAACAGGGTTCTCGAGGGGAGGTTGGCTTCCTCAACGGGCGGTCGAAATTACGAGTTTCACACGGTTTCCAAGCTTGTCGATGAGATCAAGCCGGTACCGCGAAAAGAGGTGACCCTCAAGGTACTGCCTCTTTGGAATACCTGGCCTGTCTTTATCCTCATCGTGATCCTGATGCTTGGAGAATGGTTGTTCAGAAAGCTGGTGAACCTGCAATGAGCTCAAAGCTAAAAACCTTACGTTCAAATCTCGANTCTCTTCGTANAAGAAGAAGNTCCGTCCGGCTGACGACGGCCTATTCCGGCTTNCTGGCCGCGGCCATCTGGGTCGTNTTCGGCTGTTTTCTGCTCGATTGGGCGCTCNCGATGAATGGCGCGCAGCGCGTGATTCTGATGCTGATCTCGGCCTATGCGCTGGTCTATTCTTTCCGGCGGTATGCCGCTCCATTGCTCCAGAGTAGAGAAAGTCTTTTCCAGACGGCATTGCTGGTAGAGAAGACGAAAGGGATCGACAGCGATCTCATCGCCGCTCTCCAATTCGAGGAGCCGGGGGCTGAGGGCTGGGGCTCCGCGGAGCTGCAGGATGCGGTGAAGGACAATGTTGCTGAGATGAGCAAAGGCCTTGACGTCTTTGAGGGGTACTCCGCCGACGACCTGGGCAAGCGGGTTGCNGCCTTCCTTGTCAGCGGCCTCGTNGTCGGTTTTCTCGCAGTCACCTACNCGGNTTATACCTCTGCTTTCTTCGATCGCTTGCTGCTTGGTACAGAGCTGTATCCTACCAATACCACGATCGAGAAGATCGCAATAGGAGGACCGGCCGAAGANGGGAAGCCGGAGCGAATGGAGGATATTAACGTTCGTACCGGAAAGATCGTTGATTCGGGAGATAATCCCAGGGGGCCGTTCGGAAAGCCTCTCCATTTCCGGATCGAATGTAAGCAGAAACAAGGAGAGCTCCCTGAGAAGATCACGGTTGAATTCGATGGAGCTCTCGAGGCCGACCTGACGCTGAATGACGAGGACAAAGACGGAGTCTACGAGGGTGAGCTGGCTCGCCTTACGGATGACATCGACTTCCGGGTCCGGGCGGGAGATGGAGTTACCCATTGGTTTGAAATAGAGCTCATCGCCTTGCCTCAGGTCTATGTTGAGCTCGCCTCGACGGACCCCGACTACGCCCGCAAGAAAAATGCCGACGCAGATGTGTTCAATAATTGCACGATGCTTAGCGGGAAAGGGAGGACTTGTGAGGCAGGTAATCTGCAGATAGAGGTCAAGGAAGGGTCCCGGGTAGATGTCTCGCTTCGCAGTGACAAAGATCTCAAGCAACCTGAAATGGAAATTCGCAAGAAACGCTACAAATTTGTCCGCCGCTCCGAAGGGGACGCGAAAATCTGGGACTTGACTGTTACCGACACCCCCCTTGCAGTGGTCCAGAAACGTTTGAATTACAGGATTTCCGCCGAAGATACCGATGGGCTGCATCCTGAACCCACGCTCGAAGGTGTTGTCCAGATCGAGTCCGATAAGCCGCCCAGGGTGCGAGCTTCCATGGTTTCACGCTATGTTCTTCCCACGGCAAAGCCTATGATCGACATCAAAGTTGTCGATGATTACGGATTCAGTAAGGCAAAAATCCTGGTTGAGGTCTCGCGGCAGAAAGAGGAGGCGGAACAGGAAGATCCTGTTGTGATTGTTATTAGCCCTGAGAACAAGGCCAAGAGAAGTTTCACGGACAAGGTTGAGTGCGACCTGACGCCGTATGAGCTTGAAAAGGGAGATGTTGTCCGGCTCTTCGTTGAAGTTACCGATGATCGGGGAGACCTGCAGGGAGAGTCCTCGAAAAGTGAAGCTTTGAGCATGCAAGTTACAGATCTACCGGGTTTTTTGAAGTCGATCAACGAGCTTGACGAACGATCCGTTCGCCAGATTGATGCGATCATAGAAAAAGAACTTGGGATTCAAGGAGAATCGAAATGAGACCGATTTTTGACCGATTGAGTCTTCTTACTTTCACTTTCCTCCTGGTTGCCGGACTCTTTTCGNCCGNTCAGGCGCAAGAGGAANNGAAGGATGATCTTCTGGAGCTTCGTAAGAAGCAGGAAGCNCANGAGCGTGCCAACGTTCTGGCCAGAGANCTCGTTCTGNGNATTCTCGACATCCAGATGCAGCAGCTTGAAGAAAACGGTCTTTCTGAAGAGCCGTTTTACAAAGACATCAAGGTGATGCGCAACAACATCGAGAAGNTGGTCANAANAGAGATGANGGAAGTGGTGGTGTTGCTTCGAGGCGCTCTCGGTAAAGAGGTCGATGCGCGCCGTGCAGATGTTGAGACGGCCCGTGAGATGATCCGGAAGATCATCAAACGNCTGTATGNTGAGCGCCAGAACCTGATGTTGCGTTTGAAGGCAGCCGAACTCGCAGCCGAAATCAGAAGGGTGATCTCNCACCAGGTCAAGGTGCGCGACGTCACGGGCGAGATNGCAGGGAATGTCGCGGCCCGGCAGGAAGCGCTGGCCCTGACCACGATCCAGGATCAGAGGGATACGAAAGAGCTCTATCTCAGGCTGAAAGAGAGTCTTATCCTNGTGAGCAAATGGGGCGGCGAGCTCGGTGCCGGGGCGGCCGATGGTNTGCGGATTCTCAAGGCCGCGGGAACCGATGGAGACTTTGATGNTGCAGGCAAGCGGCTCGATGNTNTTGATTACCNGGGCGCTGTTNGCTCGCAGACTCNTGCCATCAAGGGACTCAAGCTGCTGCTGCGGAANATTGAGGAGACCCAGGGACTGCTCGGCAGCGATCTCGAGGCGGCCTTGAAGCTCCTGCGNGAATTGATCAAGAANCAGAACGAGGTTAAGGACACCACGGATAAGNCGAACCTTGAAGANGATGAAGCTGTCCGCAAGCTCGTAGAGGATCAGACTGAAATTCGCCGTGATCTTGGNGNNCTGGTNCCGGTTGTTNATGANCTTGCCGATTCCAGCACCCTGCTGNCNGCCGCCNGAGCCNCGGCTTACGAGGCGACAGGAAATCTCTTTGATGGGCTCAAGGAGGATGCCAAGCAGAANCAGGAAGATGTNCTTGTAAANCTCGGCAATCTNGAGGCNCGCCTCGTNGCGGCGATCGCNCAGCAGGATGATAAGCGAAGCGCTTCNCAGCTTGCCGNCAGGGTCAGGGATCTCGAGGAGGTGAAGAAGAAGCTCCAGGANACNCGNAAGCAGCAGGCNGTCGTTAAGAAGACAGCGGCGCGGGATCTGCCGGCCGCCANNNNTCTTGGAGAGAAGGNAGCGAAGGGNCTNGAGGGAATCGGGGAGGGNAANGATCTCCCGCCCGTGGTCGATTCAAGATTGCGGGANGCTGANAGCGCGGTNAGGGACTCCGTTCGGGCGCTCGCTGAAGCGGCAAAGTCCGCCGCNGCCGAATTGCCCGAGGTNACCGAGGANAAACTTGATGACGCGAGCCTNGCGNTNGAACGGGCCAGTGCCGAGGTGGAGGCNGCTCTCGCTGATGCCAAGAGAGAGCAGTTTGCCGTAGAAATCGCCGAGCTTTCACGGGCCGCTGAAGGTCTTGAGAGGGCCGCCGCTTCAGAACGAATTATCGCGAAGCAGAGCAAGCTGGCCAAGGAGGCTGAGGGTTTGAAGGCTTCGTTTGCCAAGGAGCTTGTCGACGAACAGGGCGATATTGAAGCCGTTGTCGTGAAGACAGCCGAGGGGTTGGCTGTATTGGCCCCCGAGGTTTCCAAGAAACTTGAGGGGCTTGTTCCCCAGTTCAAATCCATCCAGAAGAATCTCACGGCGTCAGGCGAGGCCAAGGGTGAGGAGTCCAAGAAGAAGGCCGCCGCCGCTTATGGAAGCGCCGACGAGGCTGCAAGGGAACTGGCCGAGGCTGCCGCCGAGTTGCGAAAACAGGTTGGTGAGACGGCTGAAGAGCTGGCTGCCGAGAGTCTTGAGCAATTGGAAGAGGTTTCCGATGCTCGTGAAGCGGTTGACGAGAGCCTGGCGGAGCGCCCTGAGGCGATCGGCGATGAACTCGACAGCCTGAAACGTGCCCAGGGGCTTGTCAAGCAGGCTCTTGCCGACCAGGACCGCGCCGCGGGGCGCCCCAAGGCGGCCGCCCTCCGTGAGCTCTCCGCGG
>PAOC01000112.1 GCA_002708465.1 Planctomycetota bacterium | reverse complement strand
CCAGAGGCCCATCGATCGATGAAGTCCGGCGAGTGGGACCGGGGAAGGTTCGTCGGTGTGGAGTTGCAGGGCAAGACTCTCGGGGTCATCGGTTTCGGAAAAATCGGCCGCCATGTGGCGCATATGGGTTCCGGCCTGGGGCTTGAGATCCTGGCCTTTGACCCGTTTCTCGCGCCGCATATGGCCGAAGAGCTTGGTGTCGAGCTGGTAGCTGATCTTGGCGACCTGGCCTCCCGCTGCGATTATCTCACGGTCCATGTTCCAAAGACCGAGGGTACGAGCGCCCTGATTGGAGCCGATGTGCTGTCGCGGGCCAGGGAAGGCCTGAGGGTGATCAATTGCGCCCGGGGCGGAATTGTCGATGAGGCGGCGCTTCTCGAGGCGATCGAGAGCGGCCGGGTAGCCGGAGCCGCCTTGGATGTCTTTGAGGAGGAGCCCCCGACGAACAGGGAGTTGGTCGACCATCCGGCCGTGGTGGTGACTCCGCATCTCGGAGCATCGACCCGCGAAGCCCAGGTGAACGTCGCTGTTTCCGCCGCCCAGCTTGTCGTTGACTATCTCCAGCATGGAAAGCTTCACAGCCCGGTGAACGCGGTCTTCCTGGAGCCGGATCTGCGCGAGCGTCTCGATCCCTACGGTGAGCTTGGACGCCGCCTTGGATGTCTGCACGCCCAATTCCTCGAGGGCAACCCCAAGAGAATCATCGTCAAGTATTTCGGCGATATATTCGACGAACCCCAGAGCCGCAACTTCGTCACCGCCAAGGTGCTGGCCGGTTTCCTCGGTGACCGCTGCTCGCAGCCGGTGAACCAGGTCAACGCCAGGTCGCTGGCGCGCGACCAGGGTCTCGCGGTCGAGGAGGCCAGCGAGGGCAGGAGCCGTTACTTCGCCAACATGATCCGCGTCGAGCTGACCGATAGCTCCGGCGAGAGGAATCTTGGCGGCTCCATCCGCGGTCGCAAGGGAATACGCCTTGTCTCACTCGACAACTATCATTTCGATGCGGTGCTCGAGGGGCAGATGGTGATTTCCGCCAACGAGGACCGGCCTGGAATGATCGGTACGATTGGCCAGGTGCTCTCCTCTCACGAGATGAACATCTCCTCGATGTCGCTTGGCCGCGACCGCAGCGGAGGTACCGCGCTCTCGGTCATCAACCTGGATGCGCCCGAGATAGAGAAGCTCGCAGCGGTCGCCGAAGATCTCATGCAGGAAGAGGGGATTCTCTGGGCTCGTTGTCTGCAGGCGGACTGAGGGCATAAAAAAAGGGCTCAAACCTGCAAACGGAATGAGCCCGTGGAACGTGGGTTGGGGGCGATCTTGATAGGCGCCGCGCTGAATCTTTCCGGCAGTACCGGAGAGTCGCGCTCGATCGATCCGGGCTACCCCTGCGGGAGCCGCGGGCGGTCGTTTTTTCCGCGCCATCTAAGAGTAGGACGAGAATCCATAATCGTCAACTCAGGCGATCCGGATAGGGACTGCAGTCGCCGCTTAAAGGCTGTAGCTTATTGATTTGAAGGAGGTTACAGTAATCCTATGAGTCTCCCNGGTTATGTCATCGCATGTTCCGTATATGCTGTGCTGGGTATCTGCACAGCGTGGGTATTTCGTTCTTCGAGGACGATTCGGGAACATCCCTGGTGCCAGTTCTCAGCCCTGCTGATGAGCTTCCTGGCGGCTATTCCCGCCCTTGTGGTGTCTTCGAGGGAGCTTTATATGGAGTTTCATCTTGGTTTCCAGGGGTTTCTCTTCCTGGCCAGCGCGCTCTGCCATGTTCCCGTGTGGATTTACATAGCGGTTTTTCACAGCGGCCGGCTGGCGGGNACTTTTTTTCCGGGTTTCACCAGTTCCCGGCTCACCGGGATGCCTCCAGGAGAATTTTCTCCCATGAAGGAGTGGAAGCTGGTAGAGGAGCACCTGCGGCAGCTTGCGAACAATCCCCTCGACGCCCGTCGCCGGGAGTCTCTGGCGGATTCCTACCTGCGCCTGGGAACGCTTGATTCGGCCATTTCCGAGTATCGCAAGGCGGCCGACAGCCTTGATTCCGGGCCGGAGCAGGCGCGGCTGCTCTACAGGGCGGCCTATGTCTGTGTCGAGCGCCGGATGTCGGTGAAGAAGGCGCTGCCGCTGCTCAGGCGGCTGGTTCGCCTCTATCCCCGCAGCTACTACGCGGCCTATGCCAGGCGTATCCTGAATCGCTACGAGGCCTACGAGGCGGCCGGATTGCTGAACTCCGGAGCCACNGACTGGTGGGATGGCGGCGGAGATCCGCCAGCCTGATTCAGCCGCGCGGGTGGAACTCGGCGTGGAGCNCCTTCAGCTCTGATTTTTCGATGTGGGTGTAGAGCTCGGTGGTCTCCACGTTCACGTGTCCGAGGATCTCCTGGACNATTCGCAGGTCGGCTCGTCCCCGCAGCAGGTGGGTAGCGAGGGAGTGNCTCAGCGTATGAGGGGTGACCTTCTTGGAGATTCCCGCAAGCAGCGCGTATTTGCGNACCATGGCCGCGATNACCTCCCGGCCCAGCCGCTGTCCGCTGCGGCTGAGGAAGAGCAATTCCTCGTNANCTTCTCTCAGCAATCCGGGGCGTTCCTTGAGNCGGTAGCTCTCGATGGCGTCCAGGCAGGTCTTGCTCGTGGGAACGATCCGCTCGCGGTTGCCCTTGCCCTTGCAATGAATGATTCCCTGGTCGGAACGCACATCCTGCAACCGCAGCCCGCAGGCTTCCGATACCCGCAGTCCCGAGGCGTAGAGGAGCTCGATCATGGCGCGGTCTCGNAAAGAATAGCGTGAAGGGTGNTCAACAANGGCGTCCATCAGCCNGGTGACCTCGTCTTCACCCAGGACATCAGGCAGGTATTTTCCCTTGCGGGGGGTCTCGATATGGCGTGCCGGGTTTTCCTCGAGGATTTCCTCCCTTAGCAGGAACTTGAGGAAGGAGCGTACGGCCGCGAGGCTGCGTTGGATGCTCGAATCACTCCGTCCTCGCTGGCGCTCGGCAATGAGAAAATCAACGACGTCCTGCTCCGTTGGCAGATCCTCACTGATTCCAGCGAGAAATCGTCCGCAGTCCCTCCTGTAGGCATCGAGTGTATGCCAGGACATCCCGCGCTCGATTTCGAGGTAGGAGATGAAGAGCTTGAGATAGGTCTTCAATTCGCTCATGTATAAGAATACATGATTCGCCGGGAATGGACGATGGCTGCTGTACCGGTAAGGTTGGCGGGACAGTTTTTCGGCCCGGATGTACAACATCTGGTCACTCCTCCATGCTCTCGCGCAGGGGCCGTCCGGCGGCCGCTCCCGGCGAATTCCCCGGGAGGTCGTTTCGAGGCTCTCCAGCCGGTTTCAGGGGGCTCTGAGTGGTGTTATAATCCTGCCTTCATACAGGCGACTGGTTTTTGACGTGNTGGTACACAATGGCTGAAACTCTTAAAACCCGGCTTGGCTCCCTCGAGCTGAAGAACCCGATTCTCAGCGCCTCGGGCACCTTCGGTTATGGGAAGGAGGTCGAGTCTTTTGTCGATCCATCGGTTTATGGCGGAATTGTAGGCAAGAGCATCTCGCTCGAGCCCCGCAAGGGCAATCCCCTGCCGCGCACCTGGGAGACGGCCTCGGGAATGCTGAATTCCATTGGTCTGCAGAATCCCGGCATCGACGCTTTTATCTCCGACCCCTCCTACCTGCCTCGAATGAGCGCCTACGATACCCGGGTGGTGGTCAATCTTGTCGGGGATACCATCGATGAGTACGTCGAGATGGCCAGGCGGCTCGATTCAGAGTCCGCAGTGGACGCCCTTGAGCTGAATATCTCCTGTCCGAATTGTCCCCTCGGCGGCATGGAGTTCGGTATCGATCCCGAGGCGACCCGCCGGCTGGTCGAGGCGGTCAGGGAAAACTTCAGCCGGACGATCATCGCCAAGCTCACGCCCAANGTGACCGATGTGGTTCCCATCGCCCNGGCCGCGGAGGCCGGCGGGGCGGATGCNCTTTCGCTGGTCAANACCTACGTCGGGATGGCGGTNGAGTGGAGGNAGCGGCGGCCCCGCCTNGGCGGTATCACCGGGGGGCTTTCNGGNCCGGCCATCAAGCCGCTGGCTTTGCGGCTGGTGTGGCTGGCGGCCCAGAATTGCGAGATACCGATCATCGGTATCGGTGGAATTATGAACACCGATGATGTTCTCGAGTTTATAGTCGCTGGCGCGAGCGCCGTACAGATCGGTACGGTTCANTTTATTCGGCCGCGTATCGCCCTGGAAATNATCGATGGGCTCGGCGAAGCCCTTCGGGAGATGGGCGCAGGCTCCATCGGGGAGCTGGTCGGAACGCTCGAGACGGACCGGGATGCCATCACGGTNCGNCAGGCGGATGAAGATGGCGGTGAAGAGGNTCCGGCCGGCGAATNAGACCATGATCAATTTTATCAACAAGATCCTTNCCAAGATATTCGGCTCCAGCGGTGACCGGGTAAAGAAAGAGCTGCAGCCCGTCGTCGANGAGGTCAACAGTTTCGAGGAGTCNACGCGGGCGCTTGACGATGAGNCCCTGGCAGGNAAGACGGANGAGTTCCGCNCCCGCCTNGCCCAGGGAGAGACNCTTGATGNTCTCCTNCCGGAGGNTTTCGCGGTCTGCCGGGAGGCATCCNGNCGGGTTCTGCGGACGGCCACAGGTANNCCGATGCGCCATTTTGATGTGCAGATCATGGGAGGGGTGGCNCTGCACAGGGGGCGGATCGCCGAGATGTCGACCGGTGAAGGAAAAACTCTCGTGGCGACCCTGGCCTGCTACCTGAATGCCCTGGAGAAAAAAGGCGTACACGTGGTGACCGTCAACGACTACCTGGCCCAGCGAGACCGGGACTGGATGGCGCCGCTGTTTGAATTTCTCGGCATGAGCAGCGGCGCGATCCAGGGCGAGATGGACAGCGTCGAGAGGCTCGAGATGTACGCCCGTGACATTACCTACGGTACGAACAACGAGTTCGGCTTTGACTATCTTCGCGACAATATGAAGATCCACCTCGAACAGCAGGTGCAGGGCCGNGGCCGAAATTTCGCCATTGTCGACGAGGTCGACAGCATTCTCGTCGACGAGGCCCGGACTCCGCTGATCATCTCCGGCCCGGCGGAGAAATCGACCGACAAGTACCACGTCGCCGACCGTGTGGCCAAGCGGCTGGTGAAGGGGCAGGATTTCGAGCTCAAGGAAAAGGANCGCTCCATCGTTTTCACCGAGGCCGGGATCGAGAAGGCCGAGGGNCTGGTGGGAGTGAAGAGCTTCTATGTCGGCAAGGACATGGAGTGGCCCCACCTGCTGGAGCANTCGCTCAAGGCCCATCACGTTTACCATNAGGATGATCACTATCTCATCGACAATGGAGAGGTGAAGATCATCGATGAGTTCACCGGCCGCGCCCTGGAGGGGAGGACCTGGAGCGAGGGTCTCCACCAGGCCGTCGAGGCGAAGGAGGGGCTGCAGATTCGCCGTGAGAACCAGACGCTGGCGACCATCACCCTGCAGCATTATTTCAAGCTCTACTCGAAGCTTGCCGGGATGACCGGCACCGCTCTCACCGAGGCGGTCGAGTTCGATAGCATCTACAAGCTGTCCGTGGCTCCCATCCCGACCAACCAGCCGTTGATTCGAGATGATATGCCGGACGTGGTCTACATGACCGCGCGCGAAAAATACTACGCAATCGTCGATGAGATCGTTCGCGTCAATGAGCAGGGACGACCTGTCCTCGTGGGTACGACCTCCGTCGAGAAGTCGGAGCTGCTCAGCGGCCTGCTCAAGCGTCGCGGCGTCAAGCACTATGTGCTCAACGCCAAGCACCATGATCGTGAGGCGGATATCGTCGCCGACGCCGGACAGGCCGGCCGGGTGACGCTTTCGACCAATATGGCCGGACGCGGAACGGATATCGTGCTGGGGGAAGGAGTTGTCGACAAAGGCGGGCTGCACGTCATCGGCACCGAGCGGCATGAGTCAAGGCGGATTGACAACCAGCTCCGCGGACGTTGCGCTCGCCAGGGCGACCCCGGCTCCTCGATCTTCTTCCTCTCTCTCGAGGATGATCTGATGCGCCGCTTCGCCGGTGAGCGGGTCCAGTCCATGCTCAAGAAGTTCGGCATGGAGGAGGGAGAGGAGATCTCCCATCCCTGGGTGAGCAAGTCCATCGCCAAGGCCCAGAAGAAGGTCGAGGCTTATCACTTCGACATTCGCAAGAACCTGCTTGAATACGATGGCGTGATGAACGAGCAGCGCACCATTGTCTACGATCAGCGCCAGTCCATTCTCGAGGGCGCGGGGCTCTCCATGATGGTGCGGGGCATGATGGAGGAGGTCTGCTCCCTGCAGGTTCCCAAGTATCTTTCGCAGGAGGCGATCGAGGAATCGGTNGAGGCGGATGGAGAGGTCATCGAGGCTTACGATCCGCTGGCGGAGCTCGATACCTGGGCCAGTTCGGCCTACGGGATCGATGGGGATTTCCAGCTCGATGTCGGCAGGAGCCAGGCTGACCATGCCGGGGCGTTCAGCGACAGGATCATGGAAGCCTACCAGGAGCGCTACGCCGAGCGCACCTCCGCCAACGGCGAAGAAAACATGCAGCGGGCGGAACGTTTTATCCTGCTCATGGAGCTCGATGACAAGTGGAAGGACCATCTTCACGCCATGGATACTCTTCGTCACGCGATCGGGCTGCGGGGATACGCGCAGATCGATCCCAAGATAGCCTACAAACGTGAGGGCTATGAGATGTTCAGCGAGATGCTCGATCGTTTCAGGGCCTCGGTTACCCAGCTTGTCCTGCGCGTCCAGGTAGGCGAGGAAGATGAGCAGGAGCTCGACAGCGGGCTCGATGACGCCGAATTCCAGCACAGCGGACTGGCGCCGGGAACGCAGCCCGAGTCTCCCATGCAGGAGGCGAGCGACCCATCGGCCCAGGCTCCCGTCAAGACGATCGTTAACAAGGCGCCCAAGGTGGGGCGCAACGATCCCTGTCTCTGCGGAAGCGGCAAGAAGTTCAAGAAATGCTGCGGCCGGGGCTCCTGAGCTTCCGGTTGGTTGGCGGGGCCTGGAGCAGGAGGTTCTGACTGATGTTACGTTTCAAGACGCTTCCGCTCAGCTGGCTCTGCGATCTTCTCTACCTCTTGTTTTCTCCCCTGGTCGTTATCGGCTGGCTGATCCTGTCGCGGTTCATGACCAGGGACAAGTACCGGCGAGGTTTTTTTCAGAAACTGGGTTCGGTCGAGCGGCGCGAGGGAGAAGCCCGNTCCCTGTGGGTCCACGCGGTGTCCGTAGGCGAGGTGCTGACAGCGGCCCCGCTTGTCGAGGCGCTTGGCGGCGCCTTCGACGGCTGGGATGTCTCCATGTCGGTATCGACTCCCACGGGCTTTGATGCCGCGCGCAAGCGGCTGCCGGGAACAAAGGTGTTTTACGCTCCCTTCGATCTGTCTCCCCTGGTGGCCCGNACCTTCAGTCGACGTCGGCCTGACGCCCTCGTTCTGCTCGAGCTGGAGGTCTGGCCCAATTTCCTGCTCGAGGCCAGGAGGCGGGGAGTTCCAGTCCTGATCGCCAATGGCCGCCTCAGCGGGGGTTCCTCCGATCGCTACAGCCGCACCGGCTTCCTGGGCCGCTGGCTCTTTTCCATGGTCGACAGGGTCGCCGCCCAGAACGAGGCCTATGCCGATCGCTTCAAGGAGCTGGGAGTCNAGCCCGGGCGGATCGAGGTGCTTGGNAACCTGAAGCACGANCGGGAGGNNGGCGTGAGCGCNGCCGATGCNGNCGAGCTGCGCGCAGGGNTGGGCTGGAGCGAGGGNGAGCTTGTGATGGTNGGCGGCTGTACGCATCCGGGAGAGGAATCGATTCTGCTGGGNATTCTCTCGCGGCTCCAGGGGGAGCATCCGGGCCTTCGTCTCGTACTGGCTCCGCGCCACGTCGAGCGCCTGGCCGGCGAGACTCCCGCCGGCTGGATCCCGCCGGATGACACCGAGCGCTCCTTCACCATGTGGAGCGGCTGGCAGGCCGGGGCCGGGGAGGCTCTCGGAGATTCCGTCCTGGTGGTGGACACGGTGGGCGATCTCGAGAGGATCTACTCCATTGCCGACCTGGCGGTGGTCGGCGGCAGCTTCGTTCCCCATGGAGGGCACAATGTTCTCGAACCCGCCAGCCTCTCGCGGGCCGTTCTCTTCGGACCGCATACGGCGAATTTTGAGGACGAGGTCTCCCTCCTGCTCGCGGGTCGAGGCGGAATCCTGGCTCGGGACCCGGAAGAGCTCGAGAAGGCGCTCGCTGAGCTTCTCGGGAACGCCGAAGAACGCGAAAAGATGGGGCAGAGGGCGAGAGAAACTTTTTCTGGCCTCTCAGGCGCCGTCGAGCGCCATGTCGAGTGGATTGAGCGGGCTTTGTCTCTTTCCAAGCCGAGCGGTAATTGATAGAATCCGCCGTTCAACGAATCAACCAGCCGGCGCAGCATCGGTCCCCCAGCCCAGCTTGCTCCGGTAAAACAGGCGTTTAACCAGAGAAACAGAACATGGCAGAAAGATCTCTTTTTACCTCCGAATCGGTGACCATGGGGCACCCCGACAAGGTCTCCGACCAGATCTCGGATGCGATCCTCGATGACCTGCTGAGCCAGGATCCCAATTCCCGCGTGGCGGTCGAGACCCTGGTTACTACCGGCCTGGCGTTGATCGCGGGAGAGATAACCACCCAGGGCTATTGTGATTTTGACAAGGTGGCGCGCCAGACGATCGAGGAGATTGGTTATACAAATCCCGATATGGGTTTCCATTACGAAGATGTCGCGGTGCTCTCCGCCATTCACGGACAGTCCGGTGATATCGCCCAGGGCGTTGACGAAGGCAAGGGTCTCCACAGCGACCAGGGCGCCGGAGACCAGGGGATGATGTTCGGCTTTGCCTGCAACGAGACTCCGGAGCACATGCCCCTGCCGATCCTGCTCGCTCGCAAGCTCGTCGATGAGCTTGCCAACGCGCGCGAGACCAGCGAGATGTATTTTCTCAGGCCGGATGGTAAGTCACAGGTCACCGTCGAGTATGTAGATGGCGCGCCCGCCCGGGTGGACACGATCGTCATCTCGACCCAGCACACTCCCGAGGCTGACCTGGAGAAGGATATCAAGCCGAAGATCATCGATGAGCTCATCCGCAAGGTGGTGCCTGGAGAGCTTCTCGATGAGAANACCATCTTCCACGTCAACCCGACCGGGAACTTCGTCAAGGGNGGNCCTGCCGCAGATACGGGTCTGACNGGACGCAAGATCATCGTNGANACCTACGGAGGTCGAGGCCGTCACGGNGGCGGCGCCTTCAGCGGCAAGGATCCNAGCAAGGTCGATCGCAGCGCCGCCTACATGNCNCGCTATATCGCCAAGAATATCGTCGCNGCCGGCTTGGCGGATGTCTGCGAGGTGCAGCTCTCCTACGCTATCGGTGTCGCCGAGCCCTGCTCGGTTCTCGTTGATACGCAGGGTACGGGGAAGAAGNCCGAGGTGGAGATCGAGAAGCTGGTTCGCCNGCATTTTCCGCTCACCCCGAAGGAGATCATCAAAACGCTGAACCTGCGCCGTNCGATCTATCTCGANACTGCCAGNTACGGCCACTTCGGACGNCCNGANCTTCCCTGGGANCAGNCTGACAAGGTTGACGATCTCAGGTGAAAGGGCTCAGGTGAAAGGGGCGCCCGNGCTCACTGTTCGCAGGCGTAGGACCGNANGCAGTCGAGCGTGTTGTNNGCATCGANGTCGCACTCNCCGTAGGGNGANTAGGGCGGNGGGCCGTTGCCGAAGAGGAAGTTCAGCATGAAGATGCCGTCAGAGATGTCGAGCCGGTTGTCGGCGTTGACATCNGCTCCNGCTGTGCATTCAGGCGGCGCGAATCCNCTGAAGAGGTAGTTGAAGATGCTGATGGCATCGGAGAGATCGGAGCGGGCATCGTTGTTGATGAAGCCCCTGCGGAAGCTGCCCAGGGGCGGCGGACAGCCCGGCTGCACCTGGTAGAGGNCNGTCTCCCCGGCATTGTTTTCGCTTTCNCAGCCGANGGTTGTCTCGAGAACGCCNTCGGAGTAGTAGCCGCTCTTCCTGTATTCCAGGGNGTATTNTCCGGGGGGAAGATCNCCCAGNACAAAGGATCCGTTGGCCGCAGAGGTCGTGCTCAGNCCCTCCGGATTGGTGANCACCTCCACGCCGCCGAGTCCGGNNCCNGTGACCGCGTCAACGACCCGTCCTCGCAGGGTTCCTGTGCAGAAGAAGATCTTNCCGTGCNCCCTGANCGGAGTGATGCTGCTGGAGCCGACGATAAAGGTCGTGTTCAGGGAGCCGGGCTGCTCAAGTTCTTCGAGACGCAGGTCGAGTTTCTCCGTGCTGGAGCAGTCGATCGCGTTGTTCTTCAGCCGGAAGGTATAGCGCATGAGCTCCTGCGTGGGAGGGGAGCCGGTCGACGGCAGCAGGCTCTGGCCGAGGAAGGGCGGTACGCGGTCAAAGATGACGCCGGTNCGCGAGCGGCATCCCATGGGNCCCGGAAGCAGGTCNATATCGGTCTGGAAGAGCTCGACCTGGTTTCCCAGGGCGGCGGCGACATCCATNCCCAGCAGGGCGTCGTCAGGGTCGAGCTCCAGGGTTTCACAGTCAAAGGAGATGCCGATGGAAAAACCGTCNAGCGGATCGGGGTGGCTNGCCAGCGCCCGGATAAGCAGCTGGGGNCTCGCNCCGCAGAAGGCTCTGCGCCGGTCGAGGGAGAGNATGTTCTCTCCCTTGATGAAGAAGGTTCCATCTCTGAGCTCGGGTTCGATGCTTCGCCCGGCGTTGCTGAANCGGTTGTAGACGGCGGGGGTTCCGATTCCGTCGACAAGCCGGATGGGGTAGTAGCCTCCCGCGGCTCCNGGGCGCACCCGGAAGCTGAGGCGGGCGATGATNCTCGGGGAGTCCTGCGCCNNGAGGGGCTCCAGGTAGTTCTCGCCNGTGGGAGNCTCGAATTCGATGATGACGCCAAGCTGGGCGATTCCAAGCTCGTTGTTGATCCGCGGAGCCACGAACTCGGGCTCGTGNTCGACGANATGGGTTCCGCAGATTCCGATGTCGGTCAGNTGGAGNACGGCCGAGGGAAAGGNGAGCGCCAGGCTGTAGCCGTGAATGGGCTCATCGTTGGCNGCNGTGATGATCATATGGATTCGGTCTTCNCCGGGATTGCCGGAAGCGTAGCCGACCTGGAGAANGTTTGCCGCGTTGAGGTTNNCGNAGAAGCTCCCGGCAAGGAGNGCCAGGAGGCCCAGCAGGAGGCGCGNGAGGATGTCGTTGTTNTTCTTGTGGNNCATNTCGNTNTCCTCTTACTCCTGGCAGCCCAGGTTGTCCCGGAAGGTGGGGTCGTTACCCGCCTCGGGNAAAGGCGGCGGCGGCGGCGGGCTGTTCGCTANAAACAGGTAGAACAGCAGGTAGACAGGATCTGAAATATCGAGGANNCCGTCATCGTTGCTGTCGGCCGAGTCCATGCACACCGGCGAGGTTTCTCCAAGGAACAGGTAGCGCGCCACGGACACCGCATCGGTCAGATCAACCTCGGAATTACGATCAAAATCACCCCTGGTGAAGTCGGGGCCGAACGGGAACAGCAGCGTGCGGAAGATCGTGCCGTTGCCTGGGAGGCAGACCAGCAGGGTGTTGGCGGAGATCTCGATGCCCCCGACATAGCCGGCCTGGTCGAAGCCGTTGCCAACAGCCTCGAGGCTGATGTCAAAACTTGGCGCTGTGAGAGGACAGGTTCCAGGCGGCCCGTCTCCGTAAAGCTCGCGCACGACACCGTCTTCAAAGCTGGTGAGGAGGGTCTCTCTGAGGGGGTCATAGGTGACGCCCGCGCCGACAGCCACGTCGAGGAACAGGCTTGGCGGCGAGCAGGAGCGGACCAGGTTTCCGTTGGTTCTGAAGATGTAGAGCTCTCCGCTCGCTCGCTCCGTGACCACAAAGCGTTGCTGGGAGGGGGCGCTTGCGGGGATGTAGGTCAGTCCGCCGATCCTCGGGTTCTCCATCTCGGCTGGAAAGCGCAGGTTGATGGTTGTTCCCGAGCCCGGGTTCGCGAGGCTCGACAGGCGCAGGCGGTTGTCTGAGGTGTTGGCTACCGCGATGAAATCTTCGTAGAGCTGAGGGGGGAAGCCGAGCTGGATTGCTGGGACAAAGGCGATGCCCCCGGGGTTGGCCCAGGGACTCGGGAAGCTGTCCTCGGAGGTTTCACTGAGGTCCGACTCGAGAACCGAGATCGTTCCTGTCTCGTCGTCGGTCACGTAGATCTTGTCGACTCCCGGCACGAGTGCCAGGTCGTAGCAGCCGTGAGTNGGAGCCGTGGTCCAGTTGATGACGCCTCCGGGGCCGACGACGGNGGAGCATTCACAGCCGANCGGGCNNAANAANTCGNCATTGGCCGCCCGCAGGGCGTAGNNCGAGGGGCCGTTGATCGGCGTTGAGTCGACGTAGCTCGTGNCGTCTCCCGCGACGGTGGCGAAGGCGNTGCCGTTTCTGAGNAGCTGGATGGACCCTNCGTAGGCGCCATCGNCTCCCGGGCCGTTGTTGANCCAGTTGAGGACNACCTNGCTGGTGATGGTCAGGCTGCAGGAGAGCTGGCTGGGGGGGATGACCNCGGGNANGNNCTGCTCGANCTGGTAGATTCGTCCGGAGCNNCCGATGACGGCGAAACGATTCTGCCCCGCNCCGACNAGGTAGGGAACGATTCCNCTCAGGTCGATCTCNGGGATCTGGCCGAGAGGGANCTCGATCCCGGTACGTTCGGCGCTCTGNTCGCCGTTCAGCAGGACGCCGTCGGTCGACAGCTGGATGATTTTTGAGGCTCCCTGGTCAAGGATGCTTCCGTAGGTGATGTAGAGCACGAGCGCTTCGTTGTCGAAGGAGATTCCCTTGCCGCGGATCAGGGTCTCATCGTTGAGCTTGTCCGGCAGCAGAAGGGAACGAGTGACGCTTCCATCAAAGGCGATGCGCAGCACCCTGTCCCTGTTGATGTCGAGGGTCCAGAGCTGGCCCGAGACAATATCGAAGCTCAGTCCGAAGAGGCTGGCTCCATCTTCACCCTCGAGATCTACCGGGAAGCTGAAGGCCGGGTTGGCGTTTCCACTCTCGTCAACGGCTCGCACCTCGTAGCCCTGCTGTCCCCTGGGTCCGGTGAGGGAGAGGACGAACAGGTTCCCGGTGGGATCGTGAAAGGCGATACCCCGGTTGAGCGACATGTTGCTCTCGGAGATGCTGCCGCTGGGGTGAGGGTTCTCAACCGTTTCGATGACGGTGTTGAGGTCACGACTCAGATGGTAGATAAGGTGGTTCTCGACGGAGCTGCCGTTGGCGCCGAGGATCCAGAAGGTTCCATCCCGGGAATCCTCAGCCATATCGATGAGTTCCCTGTTGGACGAACTCAGGGTGTCGCTGACAGCGGCGAGGTCTCCATTAGCTGCATCTACCCCCGGCGCAGCCAGGCCGAATACGGCCAGGATGACCCAGAGGCGGATCAGCAACCCTTTCGGGGTAGAGGTTCTGCAGGTATCTTTCGACATCGGTTACCGCCCTTTATTCGCAAGAGGGGACTCGCGGGTTTCCCTCTCGGAAATGTTCACAACTACTTCAGCGGGAAAAACAGGGATCATTTGCAAAGTCATATGGAGAAAACCCGCCAACCCGCAGAGATTCCCGGTCCAGGGCATCAGGGCCCGCCGGGACGTGGAATTCGTTGTCAGCCGATCTTTCAAGGTCGAAAAGGCGTATCCAGAGAGACCACTTGGAGGGTCATTCAACCGCCGTTTCGACAATCAAACCCGGAGATTTGAACTTCAAACACTCAATTATAGGCTTCTGTATGGTACTGACCAACCGGAAATCTGTTCCGACCATTTACAGGCAGGTGATATTCTCCCTTTCTACCTTTGGCGTTTAGGGTTAGACTCCCCGCCGATGGAATTCAGGAGCACTCAATGCCTCTATGGAGACAGGCAAAATGAGCGAAAAAAACCCGAACACAGTGGCAATTCAAGCTTTACCGGAACATGTCGGTGAAGAGGTCAGCATCGCAGGGTGGCTGTTCAACAGGCGTTCGAAGGGGAAAATTCATTTCCTGCAGTTTCGAGATGGCAGCGGCAGAGTCCAGGCGATCATGGGCAAGGGCGACGTCAGCGAGGAGCTTTTTGAGCGCTGCGCCCATCTTCCCTACGAATCTTCAGTCATTGTGACCGGAACGGTCGCAGCTGACGAGAGAGCCCCCAGCGGGGTTGAGCTGCAGGCCTCGGGTATCGAGGTTCTGCAGGAGCCGACGAGCGAGTATCCCATCTCGAAGACTTCTGATATCGGCCCCGATTTTCTCCTTCGCCATCGGCATCTCTGGCTGCGCCAGAGCAAGCAACATGCGATCCTGCGGGTGCGTGACGCGGTGATCACCGCCATCCGGAACTTCTTCGGTGAGCGGGATTTCGTCTGCGTTGACGCNCCNATCTTCACTCCGAANGCCTGNGAGGGTACGACCAATCTTTTCGAGGTCGAGTATTTCGATGAGAAGGCCTATCTCACCCAGAGCGGTCAGCTCTACATGGAGGCTGCGGCGATGGCCTTCGGCAAGGCCTATTGCTTTGGACCGACCTTTCGAGCCGAGAAGTCAAAGACGCGCAGGCATCTCACCGAGTTCTGGATGGTAGAGCCGGAGGTGGCCTTCGCCGACCTCGATGACATCATGGACCTGGCGGAAGAATTCGTTTCCTCGATCATCCAGTATGTCCTCGAACACCGCCGCGCCGAGCTTGANGTGCTCGAGCGTGACACGTCCCTGCTGGAGAAGGTCGCGGCGCCTTTNCCGCGNATTTCGTATTCCGAGGCAGTCTCGATTCTGAACGAGAAGGGGATCGATTTCGAGGAGGGGGGAGATTTCGGCGCTCCTGATGAGACGGCGCTCTCCGAGCANTTCGAGAGCCCGGTGCTTGTGCATCGCTATCCCTCGGNGGTGAAGGCCTTCTACATGAAGAGAGATCCGGAAGACGCGAACTACGCTCTCTGCGTCGACATGCTGGCNCCCGAGGGAGTCGGCGAGATCATCGGCGGCGGGCAGCGNGAGGACGACCTGCAGGTTCTCGAGGCGGGAATTGACAAGCATGGATTGCCGCGCGAAGCTTTCGAGTGGTATATGGACCTGCGGCGTTACGGTACGGTTCCGCACGCNGGCTTCGGNCTCGGTATCGAGCGGACGGTGGCCTGGATCTGCGGCACCGAGCATGTTCGCGAGTGCATTCCTTTTCCAAGGATGCTTTACAGGATCTACCCCTGATATCCGGCGGTCGGTTTTTTTCCTGAACTCCGCGGAGTGGGTTACCCATGAAGACCGGTATTTTCGGCGGCACCTTCAACCCGGTCCATCTCGGGCACCTTGCCGTTTGCGAGGCGGCGCGCGCCGCGCATGGTCTCGGCCGCGTTCTCCTGGTTCCATCGGGAGCTCCTCCGCACAAGCAGAATGAGCAGGAGCTGGTTCCGGGCGCCCGGCGGTTGGAGATGGTACGCATCGCGGTTGAAGGTAGAGATTTCCTGGAGCCGAGCCCGGTCGAGCTCGATCGCTCCGGGCCGAGCTACATGGTCGACACATTGGAGATCCTCCAGCGGCAGTATCCCGAAGATGAACTCTTCCTGGTGGTGGGCGGAGATACGGTGGGGGAGCTGAGCACCTGGTACAGCTGGCAACGGCTCTTTGAGCTCTCCCGGATTGTTGCGGTCAACCGGCCGGGCTTCAGCCCCGACTTTGACGACCCCGTCTTCGCGCAGCTCAGCGCAGAAATCCTCCGGCAGTGCGCCGCCGACATGGTGGAGATGGATGAGGTCGACATTTCCAGTACCCGGATTCGCCGGGCGGCGGCGAGGGGAGAGAAGCTCGCCCACTGGGTGCCCCCGGGGGTGAGCGACTACATCCGCGATCACGGCCTCTACTCCTCCTGATCGGCACAACCCTTTTAAGTAAAAGATGCTGTGAGGAGTCTCGGGGGGGTAATAAGCTTGCACCAGAGGGGGTGGTGGTTAAGCTTCCCGTTTTGGGGTTCTCCGCCGCACAGATTTTTTTTTACAAGGGTAGTTGTCATGGCAACCGTGGTCGGAATACCGCGTGAAATCAAGGAAGACGAAGGCCGAGTCGCGATCGCTCCGGCCGGTGTGCATGTGCTTACCCAGGCCGGTCAGCAGGTGCTGATCGAGTCCGGAGCGGGGCTCGGGAGCGGTATCACCGACGAGGAGTTCGGCGAGGCCGGGGCCGAACTGGTCGCTCGCGAAGAGGTTTTTTCCCGCGGTGAGATTATCGTCAAGGTCAAGGAGCCCCTGATGGAGGAGTATGACCTTCTGCGTCCCGGGCAGATCGTCTTTACCTTCTTTCACTTTGCCGCCTCGCGGGAGCTGCTCGACGCCATGCTTGAGCGGGAGGTAACCTGTGTGGCTTACGAGACCATTCGTGACCGGGCGGGACACCTGCCGATTCTCACTCCGATGAGCGAGGTTGCCGGNCGAATGGCCGTATTCGAGGGNTCCAGGCATCTCGAGAGCCATTCCGGTGGNCGAGGAGTTCTCGTTTCCGGAGTTCCGGGAGTCGAGCCNGCCAAGATCGTCATTCTCGGTGGCGGTGTTGTCGGNCTCAACGCGGCCAAGATCGCCGCCGGTACCGGAGCCCAGGTGACGATTTTCGATGTTTCGCACGACCGGCTGCGCTACCTCGACGATATTCTTCCAGCCAATGTAACGACCCTCTATTCGAACCCCCTGCTGGTGCGCAAGAAGGTGCGCCAGGCGGACCTGGTGATCGGGGCCGTGCTGGTTGCCGGAGCGAAGGCGCCGGTTCTTGTCAGGCGCGAAGATGTGAAAGAGATGAAGGACGCCTCTGTTCTTATCGATGTGGCTGTCGACCAGGGCGGCTGNATCGAGACCTGCCGCCCGACAACGCACAGCGAGCCGACCTATGTCGAGGAGGGAGTTCTCCATTATTGCGTCGCCAATATGCCCGGCGCGGTTGCTCGGACCTCGACCTTTGCGCTGACCAATGTTACCCTGCCGTACCTTGAGGTACTCGCCAGGGAGGGAGTCGAGGGATTTCTCGGCTTTGGAGAACACGTGGCCGCCGGGCTGAATGCCCACGCCGGCCGGGTATACCACGAGGGCGTCGCGGAAAGTTTCGACCTGCCGTTGGAGCCCATCGCTTCACTAATGGGCGATAACGGTTAAGATAAAGGCCGGTTTTCCCGGAGAGATTGAGAACAGAGTCTGAGAGATGGGAATCAAGGTACCCGTAGATCTGGATGTCATCTATCGGCCGATCGAGGCCGAGATGACTCGGCTGGACGCGTTCCTGCGCGATGAGTTCCAGGCAGAGGAGCCCTTCATTCATGAGCTCCTCGAGCATGTTGCCGGCTTTGGCGGCAAGCGACTGCGCCCGGCCCTGCTGTTTCTCTGTACACGCCTGGTCGNNGCCGAGGTCAGCGATGAGGCCATTCGTATCGGCGGAGTCATCGAGATGGTGCATACCGCCACGCTGGTACATGATGACCTTCTCGATGGCGCGCAGATGCGCCGCCGGGTTGATACGGTCCACGAGCGCTGGGGCGAGCGCCCCTCGATCCTCATCGGAGATTTCATCTATTCAAAGGCGTTTCACTTGTCGACCTCGGTCGATGGTATGGCCGCGGCGCTGTCGGAGGCCACCAACAGGATCTGCGCCGGAGAGCTGCTCCAGATCGGGAGCCGCTTTAACAGCGGCCTTTGCGAGGATACCTATTTCGAGATCATCAGAAAGAAGACAGCTGTTCTCCATGCCATGGCCTGTGAGCTCGGAGGCGTATTCGCCGGACTGGATGCCGACAGTTCGAAGGCTCTCGGCGGTGTCGGCATGGACCTTGGCATGGCCTTCCAGGTCGTTGACGACTGCCTGGATTACGCCGGCGAGGAGACCGTTGTCGGCAAGAGCCTTGGAACGGACCTTCGCCAGGGCAAGCTTACCTTGCCGCTGATCTACCTCAGAGACAGCCTGGATGAGGCTGATTCACGATGGCTCCAGGAGGCTCTCTCGGGTCCGATGGAGGAGGCGGTCGAGGTCCGGATTCATGAGATGGTTCGAAATGGNGGAGTTCTCGTCCGNTCCTTCGAGCGCGCGCAGGCGTTCGTGCAGAGCGCCCGGGATGCGCTGGATGAGGTCTGCTCGCTCGAGGTGGAGGTGTCTGACACCGTGCGCCAGAGCCTGGAGCTGGCCGCCGATTTTGTGACCAGCAGGGATCTCTGAGGCGCCGTCTCCGGCGAGGCANGCCNNCGNTCAGNCCTCGAGCTTCCAGTGCCCGCTTCGCCCCCCGCTTTTTTCCAGCAGGCGAATNTCNTCGATCGCCATGCCCCGGTCGATGGCCTTGCACATATCGTAGATGGTCANNGCCGCGACGGAGACGGCNGTCAGNGCCTCCATCTCGACTCCCGTTCTCGCCGTCACCGTGACGCCGGCNTCGACCAGGAGCAGGGCGNNGCCGCNCTCGNNGTCTCCTTCGGATTCCCAGCTGAAGGTGATCTCCGCNTGTTCGAGCGGNAGTGGATGGCACAGGGGGATCAGGTCACTGGTGCGTTTGGCTGCCTGGATGCCTGCCAGCCGGGCGGTTGCCAGGACCGCTCCCTTGGGGTTGGTCTCGCCGGTAATCTGTTCCCGGGTTTCCGGGCCCATGCGGATGCGGGCTCCGGCCCTGGCGACCCGCCGGGTGGAATCCTTCTCTCCTACATCGACCATCCGGGCCTCTCCGGAGGAGTCCAGGTGCGTGAGCTTCTCGGGTTTCATGGCGCCATCCTTGCTTTACAGGAGGCAGTAGTCAAGTAGCAGGCTACCGTGGCGACCGGAAGACTTGACCCGCTGCGCAGAGAAACTACAATCTTTTCGCGGGAGATGGGTTTATCCATGCTGTTACGAAAGTTCTAAAGGCCTATGTCAATTATCCAGAAGCTGCCGAGCGATATTGTGAACCGGATCGCTGCGGGCGAGGTGATCGAGAGACCGGCGAGCGTTATCAAGGAGCTCGTGGAGAATTCCATCGATGCAGGGGCTACCGAGATCCTCATCGATCTCGAGGATGGCGGCTGCAAGCGGTTGACAGTCCGTGACAATGGGTGCGGGATGGATCCTTCCGATCTGCAGATGGCCTTCGAGAGCCATTCGACGAGCAAGCTCGATACGGATGGTTTCCGGGAGGGAATGTTCGGCGTCGGCACCCTCGGTTTCCGCGGCGAGGCTCTGCCAAGTATCGGCTCTGTCGCCGAGGTAGAGGCCGTCTCCCGCACGCCGAAGGGAGAGCACGCCTATCGCTACCGGCTCGATGGGCAGCCGCCGGAGCCTGCGGCCGGGGAGCCGGGAACGGTGCTGGAGGTCAGGAACCTCTTCTCCAGGCTTCCGGCGAGACGGAAATTTCTGCGCCGGCCGGCCACCGAGCTCTCCCACATCATTCAGCAGGTCACGAGGATCGCCCTGGCCTATCCGGGGGTCTCCTTCCTGGTCACCAATATGGGCAAACGGTCCCTCGACCTGGCCGCCTGCGATACGCTCCGCGAGCGGCTCGGGCAGATTCTCGGAGCTGACAAGCTCGAAAATCTCATCGAGGTGGCGCAGCCCGGAGATGAAAATTCACCTCACCTCCATGGCTTTATCAGCGCGCCGGCGCTTCGCCGGGGGGATACGCGGATGCAGAATTTTTTCGTTAACGGCAGGTGGGTCCGAGANCGGCTCTTCACCGCGGCNCTTCGCGCCGCCTACAAGGGCTACCTGATTCCCGGAAAGCANCCCCTGGCCTATCTCTTCTTNGAATTTCCGGCTGAGGCGGTNGATGTCAACGTGCATCCGACCAAGTCCGAGGTTCGNTTCAGGAATCCCGGNCTNATGTATCCACTGGTCTACAANGTGGTCAGCCGGGCNCTCGAGCCCGAAGACCGTTCGCNGGAGGCGGCGGATGACTCCGGCTCGGCNGCGAAGGCNGGGATTGAGCAGGCGGCGNTGGATTTTTTCGCCAACCCNCCGCCCTCAGCCAGGGNNGCCTCCNCNNGCGGCTCCGGAGGCTCCATCGCCGGAGCCGGCTGGAGCGCCGCGGGAGGTCCGCGGGAGGCCGTCGAGGAGAGGCGGGANCTTCCCGNGGTNGAGTCGCCGGGCCGGGTCTTCCAGNTGCTNAATTCCTTTATCCTGGTGGAGGAAGAGGACGGNATCCTGCTGATTGANCAGCACGCCCTGCACGAAAANATTCTCTTCGAGGGAATCTATCGCCANCTGCTNGAGGGTGANGTCGTTCAGCAGAAGCTGNTGGTTCCCGAGNTCCTGGCGCTCTCTGTTGAGCAGGNGCCCCTGCTGGAAGATGGCTGCCGTCTGCTGGGAGCCTGCGGNTACGAGGCCGAGCCCTTTGGAGAGGCCGAGGTTGCGATCAGGGCAGTGCCGGAGCTNTTCGAGGGCAAGAGNCGCAAGAGCCGGGTGGCGGAGATCTGCCAGGAGGTCTTCAGCTGGCTTGAGCGTGAAGGAGACCGGTATCTCAGCGATGATGAGACNCCTGAGCTCCTCGAACAGAGATTGCGGGCTCTCGCCAGCCTGATGGCCTGTAAGCGGGCGGTCAAGGCCGGTGATCGGTTGAGCCCGGAGGAGATCGACAGCCTTCTCGAGCATGGCGANCTCGCCATGGATCCGAGGAATTGCCCTCACGGCCGGCCGACGATGGTTCGTCTCAGCCGCCGGGAACTTGACAGCAGCTTTGACAGGAAATAAGGCTCGGGTGGTCATGACCCAGAACAATCAGCCTNCNCTTTTTGAGCGTTTCGAGCTGGACGGATCGATGTCCCTGTCGGTCAATTCCAACAGGAAGCTGAAGAACATCATCGTCAAGATGTTCGTCCTGGCCGATCTCGATGAGAGCTATACCAGCCGCTCGCTGGTGCCGATGGTTCTGCGNCGCGGCACGACCCGGCTGCCGGACATGCAGGCGCTCAGGCGCTATCGCGAGAGCCTCTACGGTTGTATCCTGGGNTCCTCGNTCATCAAGGTCGGGGAGTGGCAGGTGGCGGTGTTTTCGCTCGATATCGTCAACGAGGCCTTCCTGCCCGGAGAAGAGAGTCTCCTGGAGAAAGGACTCGAGCTGCTGCGGGAGCTTATCTTCGATCCCCTGGTTGAGGATGGAGCTTTCAGCGCGGATTACGTGGCTCGCGAGAAGGATCTTCTCGCCACCAATATTCGCTCAAACATCGATAATAAGGACGAGTACGCGGTGCTGCGCTGCACCGAGGAGATGTGCGCAGGTGAGCCCTATCGCCGCCATGAGATGGGGAGTCTCGATGAGATCGATGGGATCGAGCCCGGCGCTCTGATGGATTTCTACAGGGACTGGTCCTCGAGCGCTCCCCTCTCTCTCTATGTTTGCGGGGACGTCGATCCGGGTCAGATTCGAGAGATGGCGGCCGCGGCCTTCTCCTTCGACCGTTCAGAGACGAAGTCCCTGTCGGCGCTTCCAGCCGCTGTGGAGGTCGGCCAGGCTCGGGAGGTTCGCGAGCAATTCGAGGTTAACCAGGCGAAACTGGTTCTGGGTTTTCGTCACGGCATTCGCCCCGGAGATGATGCCTATGAAGCTCTGCTGCTGCTGAACGCCATCCTGGGCGGCTTTTCGCATTCGAAGCTGTTTCAGAATGTTCGCGAGAAGGCGAGCCTTGCCTATTCGGCCCGTTCCTGGGTCGAGCGTACCAAGGGCCTTCTCTACATGTCCTGCGGCATCGCTACCGAGAATTACGAACAGGCGCTGGAGATCTCCCTGGCCCAGTTGGAGGCCATCAGCAAGGGTGAGATCAGCGATGGGGAATTCGACGCTTCTCTGAAGACGATCCTCAACCAGAACCGTATGCTGGAAGATAACTTTCCGGCGCTGGTGGGTAGCGATTTCATCTGGCGGCTTCACGGCGGGGAGCTTGATCTTGCCGGCCTGCGAGAGCGCCTCGAGCAGGTCAGCAGGGATGACATCGCCGCCGCGGCCGCTACGATCCGCCACGACACGACCTATTTTCTGCACTCTTGAAGATTGGGCTTTCCCCCTGGACTGGATTCGAAACGATGACCGGCCTTGAACTTGAAAAACTGAGCAACCTCACCCTGAAGGAGGAGGTCTACAGGGCTACTTTGCCTTCGGGGCTCGAGGTCTCTTTCTGTCCGAAGCCCGGTTTTCAGAAGCGCTACGCCTGCTATTCGACGCGCTTCGGGTCGATTGACAATGAGTTCACCGGCAGCGGCGGAGAGTCCCTGCGGGTGCCTGATGGGATCGCTCACTTTCTCGAGCACACCCTGTTTGAGACCCCCAGGGGCAACGCCTCGGATCTGTTCGCGCTCAACGGGGCCTCAAATAACGCCAGCACTTCCTTTACCCAGACGACCTATCTCTTTGCCGCCAGCGACCGTTTCTGGGACAACCTGGGCCTGCTGATTGATTTCGTCGAGAATCCCTGCTTCCAGGACGATAAGGTCGAGAAGGAGCGCGGAATCATCGAGCAGGAGATCAAGGGCTATGATGACAACCCGGGCTGGGTCAATTATCGAGGGCTGCTCGGCAATCTCTTCAGCGAGCATCCGGTGCGAATCGATATCGCCGGAACGGTCGAGACGATCGCGGAGATTGACACCGCCACCTTGCAGAGCTGCTACGACCGCTTTTACCACCCCTCGAATATGCATCTCTTCGTGGTCGGAGATCTCGACCGGCAGGAGCTCTTTGAGTTCGTGGCCGAGAGATCGCGTGCCGGAGAGGCGCTCGAGGGGGAGCTCGAGAGAAAATACCCGGTCGAGCCTGCCGAGGTGTGCAAGGCCGAGAGCGAGGTGGAGATGGATGTGGCCGCCGCCAAGTTCATTCTCGGCTTCAAGGAGACCGGGATCCCTCTCGCGGGGGAGGAGCTGGTGCGCAGAGAACTGCTCAGCGATCTTGGCCTCGATCTGCTCTTCGGCAGCTCCAGCGACCTTTTTCGGGAATTGTACGAGAAACAGCTCGTCCACGATGGGCTCTGGAGTGGCTACGACACACTTGGCGGGGTAGCTTACGCCATGGTGGGAGGTGATACGTCCAGCCCGGATGAATTCCCCGGCCGTCTCCTGGATGGGATTGAGAGCCGCCTCGACGAGGCGCTCAGCCGGGACAACTTTGAGCGCAAGAAGA
>PAOC01000026.1 GCA_002708465.1 Planctomycetota bacterium | reverse complement strand
CCCAGTCATCGGCGATGGCGAAGAGAATGTTCGGCCTCTTCGGGGCGGTCTCGGCGGGAATCCAGGCGGTCAAAAGCAGCGCCATCAGCGCTACTGTCAGCGAAATCGTGAGCTTCTTCATATTGTCTCCACTGTCGAGGGAAGCCGGGAAGCGGCCGCGCGGGACCGCCCTTCTCCGGGCCACGCATTATAGCCCGACAATCCCGCCGCCCGTCCACGAAGATGATGATTCCCGCTTCGAAACTATACACCGGCGCCGGCTTTGACTATCCTCGCCCCCTGAAACTGGCACGACGTTCGAATCCCATCCTTCCCGCCCCGCTGAGGAAATCCCCATGAAGCCATCCCTCGAAGCATCCCACGCCATCCCCGATTTCGTCACCCGGGCCATGCCCGAGGACGAGAGGCTCTGGGTCCCGCAGGCCGACAAGGTCTGGTTCCGACCGCTGCTGCTCAATACCGTCAACGGAGAATGGGTCAACCTTCTGAAGGTGGCCCGCTCGGGCGTCTTCACCCGCCACCGCCATCCCGCCCCCGTTCACGGCTACGTCATCAAAGGCTCCTGGCGCTACCTCGAGCACGACTGGGTAGCCACCGAGGGAACCTACGTCTTCGAGCCTCCCGGCGAAATCCACACCCTCGTAGTGGACGAAACGGAAGAAGAGATGATCACCCTCTTCCACGTCTGCGGGGCGCTGGTCTACTACGATGAAGATGACCAGCCGATCGGCCACGACGACGTCCACACCAAGATCGAGATGTGCAAGGCACACTTCGAGGAGGTCGGCCTCGGGGCCGACACCGTCCTGCAGTTCATCCGCTGAGGGCAACCTTCAGCGGCCGATCGCCACGAGATGGTGATGGGCCCGCACGTAGAGCGCCCCCCCGGAGAGAGCCGGCGTCGCCATGAGGAACTCACCCATGGAGTTCCTGGCGAGCTGCTTGAATTCCCGGCCTGCCCTGATGACAAAAATGTCCCCGTCCTCGCTCGGCAGGTAGAGCTTCCCATCGGCTGCCACGGGAGAGGCGCTGAAGCCGCTGCCGCCATGGCGAAGACGCTGGCGGTAGATCTCCTTGCCGGTGGCGAGCTCGTAGCAATCGAACAGGCCGTTGTTGTGCAGGACATAGAGCAGCCCCCTGTAGATGACCGGGGTCGGCATATAGGGCCCGCGCCGCACCATGCTCCAGGCCACCGCGGCATTGGAGGTCTCTCCCTTCGCCAGCGTAAGGTCACCACGGGAGCCGGCGCGCACTGCAAATATCGGCCGTTCCGGGTGCCGCCCGCTCGAAACGATAATCAGNCCATCGGAGAANACCGGNGTCGGGGCGGTGATCTTCGAGCTGCCGCCGAGCCGCCAGAGCTCCTTNCCGGTAAGNGGATCGTAGCCGCGGATAAAGTTCGAGGAGTTGGTGACGAGCTCNGGCCCCTTCGGNCCCTCGACAATCGCCGGGGTNCCCCACGATGGCAGCTCGTCNCGNTCGGTCTTCCANCGGGTCTCACCNGTCNTNANNTCANCNGCCAGNATNAANGACTTCTTCTGCACATCACANTGGACGATNACAAGATCNCNGTANATNACCGGGGAGCTGGCCGTGCCCCACTCGTATTCNNGAAGATCATGAGCTCCCGCATCGAGGCGCCCGAGGTCCTTCGACCACAGCTTCTTTCCNTCGAGATCGAANNCGAAGAGCCCCTGGGANCCNAAGAAGGCGANCACGTAGCGNCCATCGGTCGCCGGCGANGANTTGGCGAAGGTCGCCTTGATGTGNCGNTTCTCCCGGGGNGNNCCCTNGGTTGCNANACTCNCCCAGNNNGTCTTNCCNNTCTTNTTNTCNAGGCANTAGANCATCCAGCGATGCTTCGAGCTGTCGGCATCGGCANCGGGNTCACCNTAGAGCCCCGGCTTGAAGCTGGCATCGGCCTTGCTGCTGANNGCGCTNGTNACNAANANNCGGTCTCCCCAGATNACCGGGCTGGAATGNGCCAGCCCGGGAATGCGCTTCTTCCAGCGAATGTTCTNTCCCTTNTCNNNNTNCCANTCATCCGGAAGNTCCTGNCCATCNGCNACCCCNGNNGCATCCTTGCCGCGAAAGGANGGCCAGTTCGCCGCGCTGGACTCAGCGGAACCGGCNGNCGGNCGNGCCTTGAGAAANTTCACCCGCACCCCNCGCANCTCTTTCCAGATCGGNTTTTCNACAGCNNCGGGAGAGGCACAGCAGAANAGNTAGCTGAACTTGCNGGGCTTTCCCTTCCAGGTGTGAATCTCNAGNCGAAGCTTCTGNGGCTTCTTCGTTCGAAAGGGTTCGATCCAGTCAAGNACGCCGCTCGAAGCGCTGACGGCGATCTGCTTTTTTCCCTTTCCNCCGGAGCTCTTAACCTTCTCCAGGCCGAGCGTGAATTTACCGGTCTCGATTCCTTCCCCTCCCACAGCCTTTGCCAGGCCGCGGTAATAGACCAGGATTTCGCTCTCGACTATCTTCAGCGAAAGGTCCTGCTTCGGACCCAGCCGGAAGACAAAAACATAGGAGAAGAAGCTCTCGGTGGCGGGCTTGAACATTCCCGGAGCGAAACGGATCTTCTCGAGCCCCTGCAGCTTCATACTGGGAGCGAAGCCGGGCGGAAGGTCGATCGTTTCCCCTCCCCAGCCAGCTGGAGCCTCAAGCGGTATGTCGGCCCCCTTTTCCTCAGCGGGGAGAAAAGAAACGAGGGTCGATAAAACAGTNAATAAGCAGCTCGTCTTGATGTTCATAGCGTCAGTTTTAATCAGCCTTGAACGCGATTGCCAGTGGAACAGGAGCCTCGCTCACTCGGTGATGGTAATCGGCTTCCGGTCCCGCTGTGCTCTCAGCTTCTGTATCCGGTCCATACGGGGTCTTCCCTCGGGGTCGTAGAGCGTGGCCGCCGGGAGCAAACGCTTCCTGCTGGACCAGGTTTCCATCACCTTGCGCATGACCGTCTGCTCATAACGCCCGGGATTCATGTGGTCAAACTCGAGCCGGCTGAAGCCCGAATGGCTGCGAAGCGAACGATGGGATATATAACGAATAGCGTCATAGTCGTCATNGAGCATCAGCTCTACGAGATAGAAGACCATCCAATCGGGGGTTGAAGCCTCCAGCGCCGGCTTCCAGCCCATGCTCCAGGCCGCCAGGGCTCTCTGGGCTGCATCTCCCCTGAGCGCCCAGAGAATCGAAGCCGCGATCGAGCTGTCCTCGGCGCCGAGAGCNGGTTTCGGCTGCCCGTACCATTCAGAGAGCTTNCCGGCGGTCCATTCGAGCGTCTTGTCGAGATGACAGAGATTGCAGGCATTGGGTTTTCCCGAGGTCCCGGTCGCCTTCGCNGCCGGGCTGCTGATGGTATGNCTGCGAACNGCCTTGAGCANGCCNAGGGATGTATGCGGCATATGACAGTTGTAGCAGTCGCTTCCNGATGAGCCCGGGGAATGATGCGTGTGAGCGGNGATGTCNTCGCCGAGGGAAGNGTGGCATTGCAGGCAGGCGGNGCTGGTCTTCATANCCGNCTTGAGCTGGTCATCGGNCCACTCCCGGACGCTGNCCGCATCGCCGGCNTCCGNATGCATGGAATGNCAGGAGGANCAGGTCATGGTTCGCTCACCCGCNTCCCCGNCNGCGTAGCAGGGCGACCGCAAGAGCCCGTTGTATTCCCGCCCGGTGACGCGAAGCATCCCATCGGGCCAGAAGATGCTCTCNGCCTGGGNCCNGGCCAGCANGCTCGAATCGGAGTCGTGGAAAAGATACTGCCTCGAATCTTCNAGCTTGCCGCCCGGGCGGTATTGATGCCCCTTCTCCCGCCAGTGGCGGCCCTCATCATCCAGCAGCCTCCACACTCCGTGNCACTGGCCGCAGACCTGGGCCGAGAGCTTCGGGGAGAGCCGGGCCGGGTTGACGATCGTGTCATCGGNNCCATCCTCTCCNTGGTAGCTGTACCGGCGCAGGGGGTCCCGGTTCAGGCGGACGTGCTCCTCCGCCGGACCATGGCAGGATTCGCAGGCGATACCAAACTCGGCGACCCTCGTATCGATCTTCCCCGGCTCGTCGTGCAGGCGGGGACGCGAGCCGGTGGCGTGGCACTGGTTGCAGCCGGTATTCCAGCGTCCCTCCGAAACCGGCATGCCCGCCTTCGGAGGCTGGATAAAGGCCGTGTGGACAGGCACCCACCTGTCGCTCTCGATGAGATAGACCAGGGGAAAGAGGTCGAGCTTCCTGCCCTCCCCGNCCGAGTACCAGTACTTCTGCATATGGTGGCTGCCGGTCGAGAGCACCAGGCGCCTGNCAGNCCCGCTGTCGAAGGCCTTGCCCGTATCCCCGATCTCAGCCCAGTACTCCTCTCCCCTGCGCTCGAGTCGAAATCTCCAGCCGTAGAAATTTTCTTCGCGACCATCGAAGCCGCCCACGACCGTCCGGGGCGAGACCACCTGGGTCATGCTCGAATGAAAGGAAGAGCTCCAGGTGGAGTGCTGGTGAGGNTGGCAGGACCTGCAGGTCTTCGAGGACACGTAATCGGACTCGGGNTCCTCTACCGGCCGATCCAGCACCTCGCTCTCGGCAACGGGCCGCTCGAATCCGCTTCCAGCGAGGATGATCGCGACGCCGCAGCCGGCAACGAGGGCAGGCAGCCCGTATTTCTGTATCCCCGAGCGGACTCCGAAGGAGGAGATGAGCAGGGGCAGGAGAGCCCCGATGAACACCGTCAATACGATCAAGCCTTCAGCGCTCACGATATCTCTGTCTCCACGTCGCGTGACTCGGCCGCGGCTAAAACACGGCCCTCACGCGAAAGGCTATTTCCCGGCACTCTCTTTTTTCTCGTAGTCGATCACCAGCACNGGGGCCAGCTCGCGCCTGGAAACCGAGCTGCTCCAATAGGCAGCNCCCTGCGGCCGGCCCGCCTCGAGAACGAAATACATATTCCCGTCATTCGGATCGACCTTCCAGCCGCCAGGCAGCTCGGCCTGGACCGCGGCAGGATTCAGGCCGCTACGTACAAGCCGGGTCCCGCCTGCAACAGCCTTTGGCAGGTCCGGATACTTCACCTTGTTGAAATCCGGCCAGGGGGGGCCCTCGATACGCCGAACAGTACCCGTAACCTTGCCGCTATCATCCCCCGCGCCGCGCGAAGCGTTCAGCAGGCTGAACTCCCGCGCCTCCNGCAGCTGGATCCTGGCTGAGCGGATAACCGTATTCGCCCGGAGATGACCGGGAACCTGGAACCAGACATAGGAGGCCGCGCCGTCAGCGGGCTTGTTCTTCCGGGGAGCGCACACATACATGAACTCGTTTCGAAGGTTGTGGGGACGAAGCTGGCTTCCCCAGCTTCTCTGCAGGGCCTCGCCCAGGATCGTCCTGGTATTGCCTCGAACGATCTCCCTGGAGAGTTTCCCGATCCACTCGACAGGAATCTTCCGCTCGAAACGAACCTTCCCATCTTCTCCCACCAGCTTCAGGCCGACCTGGTGGATGCCAACCCCCAGGCCAGGCTTACCCTTGATCGTGACTCTTGCATCGGCCGAGCTGAAGGGCGGGACGGTGACCTTGCCGCCGTCAGCCGCCAGGACCTCCAGTCCGCCGGGAGCCTCCAGGACA
Source organism: Planctomycetota bacterium (assembly GCA_002708465.1). The sequence continues at coordinate 6,791 of PAOC01000026.1, read as the reverse complement.
AGCCGCGCCTTGAGCGTCTCCGGACGCGAATTTCCGATCTTTATCGAGAGCTCCTTTTCAGGCTTCTCGAGATTCACCCAGGTCTCACCGGAGACAACCAGCCCGGCGCCCTTCATCTCCTGCCGGAGAATCTGCACGCCGTTGAGCAGCGGCAACTGCTCATAGGTCGGCGTACCGGAGGCGCTCACGAGCTCAACGACGAGGTTCTCCTTCAACTCCATGCTGAATTCTTTCCAGACGGCGATCTCCGCACCCCCGGCCTCGCTGGCAATATCAAAGTTCTCGAGAACCTTCTTGCCGTTCAGGCGAACGTCAAAGATCCGCTTTCCCGAGGTCTCTCCCGGGGGAGCAGCAAAGCCGAGCCGGACCTTGTAGGTTCCGGTCCCGTGCTCAGGCTTAGCCACAGGCAGGATACAACTCTTCAGCCCGGTGAGGGACGAGGCGAAAACGAAGGGNACATCGGCCTTCGCCGTCTTCGTAAAGCGCGCGCTGCGGCGGGCGTCCTGCCAGCCATCGTACATCATGAGCTTGATGCCGTAATGCAGCAGCAGCTTGTGATTCATGATCCGGTTGGTCGATGAGATCCAGAGCTGCCCCTTGTCATCCTTGCGATCGCCATTGGATCCGAAATCGACATTCAGGTGTTTCACCGGCAGGCTCGGCCCCGGCTGGGCGAATTTGGGAGCGGACGAGGTCAGCGTGGCGACCTCCCCCATGGCCACGGTAAACGGCAGCGACCACATGCACTTGCAATAGATCGCCTGCGGAGGCTTGATCATCAACCCGCCGCCGCTGACATGGTCGACGTAGCAGTTCGAGCGGCTGTGCCAGAANGTATAGATTCCCTCGTCGTTCTGAAGATCCTTGTAGCCGAAGCCCTTGTTACGCCCGAAGAGCAGGTTGCCGCTGGCGGAAAAGACCCCGCATTGCTTGTCAAAGCGGCACCAGGCCCAATCCGCCTCCTGGCCGGTGATCGGGTGGAGGCGTGTTTTCTTCTTCCCGGTTCTCAGGTCAAAGGCCCAGGGCTCGGCGTGGATGGTNTCGCCGACAATCACCGGCCGGGTGCGGTGGTTGGTGAACTTATACCAGAGCAGGTCTCCCGTCTTGCCATCGTAGGCCGTCAGGGCGCGAACCTTGTAGCCTCCCCCGTTCCAGACGCCCCAGCCCTTATCCGCCCGGCTGGCGGAGCCGATCACGAAGATGCCGTTTCGGGCGTAGACATCGAGGAAGACGTAGGGATTGTAGTGCCGCTTACCGCCGAAGCCGGCCGAGCGCATCCACTTGCCGCCGCAATTGCTGATGTCGACGCCGGTGCGGTAGAGAATCTTTCCGGTCTTCGCATCGACAGCCGTCAGTTGCTGNATNTCNCGNTCCTTCACCTGGCTCTCGAANTCCTTGAGCAATTCGGGAGACTGGGTCTGGAAATAGACTCTCATCTGGGAGATCGCGTTGGCCCGCATCTCCTCGCTCACCTTNCCTCCGAGCGNGAAGATCAGGCCGTCGCTCATCGCCATGGTACCGCNGACCNGCTGGTCCTCNTTCGCGTTCGGCCCTCCNAGCTGCCAGCGTATATTGCCCTTGCCGGATTCCATCTCAGTAGCGAAGAGACCGTTGGCCGCCGCTCCGTAGANGGTCTTCTCATCCTGCGCAACNGCGAACCATCCCCAGGTGACATCCTTACCGAAGGGGGTCAGGAAAGATTTCTCGTGCTTGCCTGTGAGCAGGTTGATCTGCAGAAGTACCTTGCCGTAGTGGGCGTAGACATGAGTGTCGCTGACGCCGAGGTTGGCCCCGATATTGGCGGCATCGAGCTTCCAGAGGTGACGCCCGGTATACTGATCGCAGCCCTGGAGTGAATTCGGCTCCGGCACGACGAGAATCCCGTTCTTGATGAGCGAGGTGTGTTTTCCNGGNACCTTGATCGTCGGGGTNCCGTACCANAGNACCCCGAGGGGAGCCTTCAGNACCAGGTCCTGGCTGCAGCTGGTATTGCCCGCNTCTCCNTGCATCTGGGTCCAGCCNCCGCCATTTTCAAGCGGAGGACGCAGACGATGGGCCCAGTGGCCANCACTGGAGACCACCTTCCAGCCCTCCTGGCCGGTGACGCCGGACCAATCCTCCAGGTCTCTCTTCTCATGGGCTCCCCCCATCATCGCGATTCCCCGGATCGGCTTGAGCAGACGAGTCCAGTCTTCTGTGTCCTTCGGCAGCGCTCCACCCTTAACCGCTGCCTCCGAAACAACCAGGTCAGCGAAGAAGGAAGGATAGGGAAGCTTTTCATCCCCGTGGCGAAGCCAGGTAGCAATCCGCCGTACGTTCAGCCCGGCAGCGGCGTACATCCTGCGAGCATTCAGCATCGCCGCCTCGTCATCGAATACTGCGCAGATCTCAAGGTTCGTTCGCATGGCGAGCTCGAAAGGCAGCTGTCCATCTTTACAGTCAACAACGAGGCCGTAGCCGTCCTTGATGCCACTCTCCTTGACGATGACAGCTGCTGCAGCCGCCATGCTGCCATCCATGCCCTCGGGCTTTTCCTCGACCTTCTCGATGACCTCCCCTATCGCTCCGCCCTTGGGCGAGAAGGCGTAGATCGTCCCCCTGCGGGTGCCGACAAAGAGCCGGCCATTGGCGACGACCAACTGGTTGGCGCGTTCGGGAACATCGACGGACCAGAGAAGCTTTCCATCCTTGTAGTTGCGGGCGTAGATCCCCGAGCCGACGCCCTTCTTCGGATCGGAATCGAAGGAGGTGTGGAAGAGAACATCCCCGGACATGACCACCGCGGCGTGGTCCGGATCGTAGCGAAAGATGACAGGGTAGCCGTAGCCCGCCTTCATCCGCGTCCCGACACCCGAGTCATAGTCGGTCCAGCGGCCGGGCGTCTCGGCACTCCAGACACCCTTTCTGCTCAGGTGTTCATTCTTGGTCTCCCAGGCCGTCGAGCCGGCATACCTCACCCCGTCCCGCTCAACCCCGAAGAGAGGCCAGAAGATCCGAGTCCAGGGACTGTTGGAATCGATCTTCGGCGCCTCTGGATCATTCGGGTCCGGCCAGTGGGTAAAGAATCCATCGGAGCGCCGAAAGGAGGTAGGCGCTCCGTAGGGCATGTTGGAATAGCCGCGAAAATCCTTCGGNACCCAGATCTGGTCCCGGGTAACCATCAGGTGNCCGCCGGGNGCCAGGTTGGACTGACCGCTGTCTTCCGACTGGGTATCGTTACGCCACTTGAGCTTGCCGGTATTCGCATCGAGNGTGTAGACGTAGGTGCCCTCGTGTGGAAAAACCCCGGCAGAGAAATACGCCTCGCCCTTGTCGACCAGCACGTCTGTGCGAACCGGCCAGACCGAGATCATCTTTCCGTAGGAAAGAAACTGACGGGTCGCCGGCGCGGCCTGGAACTTCCAGATCAGCCTGCCGGTCTTCGCCTCGAGGCAATAGGCCCAGCCATCTTCGCTGCCGAAGTAGAGCTTGCCCTCCCAGAACATCGGCGTGCGGTAGATCCCCGCACCGGAAAAATACTCCCAGTTTTTCTTCGCTGTCGCCGCGTCCAGCGAGACAACCCGACCCTCCACCGAGCTGGTGAAGTAGACGCTGTCGCCGGCTGAGATGATCGGCAGGTTGTACTTGCTGCACTCGGGAAAGCCGGCGCGCGTGGGGTCGCGAGTCGGAACGGGCGCGTGCTTCGACTGGCGGGACTTGAAGGCCCAGAGCTGCTTGAGAGGCAGCTGCAGTTGCTCCGGAGTGATCGCCCGGCGAAGCCTGTCCCTGCGGTAAGTCGGCCAGTCGGCCCCTGGAAGGGAAACCGAAAGGAGGAGCAACGCAAGAACGAAGGACGCACGAAGTCGGTTCATGTCGCTTCTCCTGGCGGGAAGTGGCGGAAAAAGCCTCTAAAGATAACTACCTCTACCGCGCAGTCTATTCGCGAACGACCTTTCTGACCAGAAAAAGAGAGAATCCCCTCTTCGTTTCCCCCGGCATCCTNCTCGTCTTCGTTGCCTGCCGGTCCAGTCGGAGGAANGTTGATGGGCGGAATGAGATCCCCTATGCCGATCACATTGTTGGATTCAATGCGAAGCTGAACCGACTGGGACCCATCATCACCCACCTCGACATGATGAAACACCCCCGTCCCACCCCCCATTGCGTCACTCAGTCCACGCTCGTTCTCGGGCAGATCAAGGTAGGCCCGGGCCTGGTCCTGGTCGAGAAATTGCACGAACTCGTTGTCCAATTGCTCACCGAGGTTTTTTCTCTGCTGCTCCATGTTCTTCACGTGCGCCGCGATCTGCTCGGGATTTCCGAGTTCCCAGAAGGGCTTACCCTCCGGCCCCTTATGCAGCAGATCAGCCTCCTTGCGGTAATGCTTGAGGATCTCGTGGTATTTGTCCTTCTGTCCATCACCCAGGTCGAGCTTTCCGGCCAGCGAGTTGACCCGGAAATTGTAGGCTCCATAGGGTCCCTTGGACATCTCACGCCGCTCTGTCTGCCTCCGGCGCTGGAGATTCTTCTGAAACTCGCGATCATCCTCGATAATACCCGTGACGTACTGCCGGACATCCTGCTCGCCGCCTTTCAATTCGAGGAGGGCGGCCAGGCGCTCCCCGGTGGAAGCCGCTGGATCAGGCGAAGGTGTCCCGGTCGACGATTTCCTCTTCCCTCTTCCCGCGGAAGATTCATCCCCACCCGGGCCGGCCGCAACCGCGGGCGAAGTCTCCTGCCGAGGAAGCTCATCAACGATCGTCGCCAGGCTGTCCAGGCGAGCCTGGATGCTATCGAGCCGTTGGACAAGCTCTCGCATTCCGGACTCAGCCGAGGTAGAGGGCGCCTGTTGCGTCTCGTTCACGGAATTGTAGATCACACAGGTCAGCACAGAAAAGAAGACCGACAACGCCACAGCCAGCACTGTATAGACTTTCATAACGAACACCCTAAATTCCGAAATATCTCGATTTACCGGCTCAAGGATAACAACCGCCCAGACGGTAAGAAAGCGGGGAATCTATAGCGCAGGGGATACACGTGTACGCCACCGCTAAATATCCAAACTCGCCTGTCCAGGGCGAGGATGCCACGTTAGCACCGGCGAATACCAGTTTGGTATAACATACATGAATCACCCTTCCAGAACAAAAGTTTGGATTGTAAGTTACTGTAAACAAGATATTTATGGCTATTTTTTTGCTTCCGAGTCCGATGAATTTTATAGTATGCGCCTCAGTCGATGATGATAGTGACGCTTGAAGGAAACTCTAAGAAACGATGAATTCACACCGTGTCCCGGACATCCCCAACGAACCATCCAACCTCGGCCTCCACAGATTCAAAAACAAGAACTATCAGCTCAGGCCAAAGATGTTCCCGCCCTTCCGCACCTTCGACCAGGGCTTTGTCCTGAACTATTTCGGCCTGACCCAGGACGAGAGCGGCAACTTGGTCAAATCCGGGGATGATCCGAGCAAATACCAGTTGCCCAACCCACGCATGCAGTATCATGTGCCCGAAGCCATGGCCAAGGACCGGCCTCGCTTTATCAAGGAATACTTCGAGCAGCTACACGACTACGAAACCGCCGCTGCATATTTAATGGTCGACGGAGCCTTCAACGTCAACTCCACCAGTTTCGAGGCATGGAGGGCGCTACTGCAAAGTCTCTCCGGCAAGTTCGGGCCGGACCAGGCTCCGTTTCTCCGCTCCCTGTATCCGGACGGGCCGGCCAACGACACATGGGAGGGCTTCCGTACCCTATCCGACATCCAGATTGACACCCTAGCTAAGGCCATCGTGGCCGAAGTGAAGTCCAGAGGGCCCTTCCGCTCTCTGGCCGATTTCATCAACCGGCGCCTCGTCAACTCCAAGGCGCCCAAACCCGGCGAGCTACCCGAACATGCCTACTCCGGGCCGGTACAGACCGCCATCGACAAGACAGTCAACAAGAAGGAGGCAAAAGGCGACAAGCTCGGCAACGTTGCAAACTATAAGCCCGAGGCAGGCTCCTATTGGATACAGGGTGTGAACTTCTTCGGGGAACATCTCGCGGGAAAGGAGCACGGTCGGTCCGTCCAAGCAGCTGGCACCCCGGGTTGGCTCATGCAGAGCGATGTGCTGCGCCCGATCGCCCCTATCCTCAACGCCCGGTCCGACACCTTTGTTATCCGCGGTTACGGCGACCTCAAGAACAACTCCGCCATCAGGGCCAGAGCCATCTGTGAGGCGGTTGTCCAACGCGTGCCTGACTACGTGCAATCCGACATACACCAGCCCACCGACATTCTCTACGGGAGCCACCTCAAGGATCGACTATGGTATGAACCCGACCCCTCGCTACTGCCCGGCGATCCCGGCAACATGGACCGCGACTTCACCATCAAGCTCGACGGCGATCCCTCACTCAAGGGTTCTGGCCGAACCGCAAACCGAAACCGGTTGCGCCGTGAAAACTTCAAACTTGGCAGGCGCTACAAGATCGTCCATTTCCGCTGGCTTTGAGAACCATAATACCTGCACCCATCCTCCGTATGCAACGGACACGCCTCCATTTTGCATTTTGCATTTTACAATTTGCATTTTGTATTTCTCCGTCCGCTTTGAGGGCTCTCGACTTCAAGACCTTCTGCTTCCAGGGGGAACACCGGGGCCTCTTCTTCCTGCAGGGGGAAACCGAAGTCCAGGTGGAGGTAAACAGCTACCGCATCTCAAAGAAATTCACCTACAACGGTACATCCCCGCTCGTCATCTACATACATGTCAAGAACGAGGATGGCGAACTGGTCCCCAAGCCGGTCGCACAGTAC
>PAOC01000008.1 GCA_002708465.1 Planctomycetota bacterium | reverse complement strand
ACCTCCGGCCGCGCGCTGGAAATATTCAAGCGCCTGACCGCGGACAAGAGCCTTCGCCCCCTCCCCTACAAGCTCTACGGCCTGGATATTGACAAGCCAAACGCCGCCGCGCTGCCCGGTGGAGCCGTGGGGATCACCAGCAGCCTGCTCAAGGAGGTGGAGAGCGAGAGAGGCCTCGCCATGGTGATCGCCCACGAATTGGGACATCACCAGCATCGCCACTGTCTGAAAAGGTTAGGCCGAAGCCTCCTGACGCGGGGTCTCCTGGCTGTCCTCCTGGGCGACACCGAGGTGGGCTCGCTGACTCTCTTCCTGCAGTTGGCGGAGGCCGGCTACTCCCGCAGGCAGGAGCAGGAGGCTGATGAATTCGGTATGCGGCTGGTTCACTCCGTCTACGGCAGCACCGCCGACTGCCTGGAGTTTTACCAGCTCATCGAGAGTAAATACCGTGAGGGCCAATCCCGCTGGGGCCAGTTCCACCAGAGCCATCCCCTCACCACCGACAGGATCGAGNNNCTCAGGAAGCTNCAGGAAGAGCTCGCCTCNCCTGGNAACGACAAATAANNCCNNNCCTTACAGGCGACGGCGTTTTNGACGNGNACTCTTCTGACCGNCCTCGGTCTTCTCAAGCTCCCCGAGGAAGGCTCCCCAGCTCNTCTCCACCTTAGANAAAGGNCCGAAGGCCTTCTCGAANCGGCGGCGAAACANCNCTGGNCTCGGNCGTTCGGNNCCCTCGGCCGTGAAGCTCTCAAGATANCCCTGGAGCTTGNCNGGATAGTNGAGNAGCAGNAAGCGGAACAGCCCCCAGCCCTGGGAATAGATCANCCCCAGNTCCCCGGGCTGCGGNTCACGCGGCTTTCTCATCGCGACGAAATCTTTCAGCGGCAGGGTCTTGCCACGCTCAAGGAGCTTGAGCAGGCCCCGTCTCCTCGGGCTCAGGTTCTTCGAATAGGGACCGAAGGGCTTGCTCGCGTCCTGCATCTCGAAGTTGGCGGCCAGGCCCTCGACGACCCAGGGAGGATAGCGCCCCCCTCTCTTGTGCAGGCCGAGGTTGAAGGCCAGCTGGTGGGCTCCCTCGTGCGCCGCCTTGCTCATATTGACAAGGTCGGACGGACGCGAATTTGATCCGGAGCGNGACCGCTGCCGGGTTCGATCATCGAAGAAGGTGATGCGATTGGTGCGCCCGGAATAGACCCCCCCGCCTCCCCGGGGAGGACCGGAACGGCCGCTCTGCGACCGCTTGCGCTCCATGTACTCACGGAAGTCCTTCTCATCNCCGATGAGCACCCCCACCAGGTCCTCCTCGAGCTTATTGAGCTTGAAGCCGGCCTTCTCAAAGGTCGCCACAAAGGTGTCATGCGTGCGCTCGAGCATCTCCCCGCAAGCCTTCACCCACTCCACATCGGCCTTGTAGACAAGAATCCAGTGCCGGGTGGTNNNGATCTTGTAGCCGGCGCCGAACTCCTCGAGCAGCTCGACGCTCTTCTTGNNNCGAGCNGATTTATCCTGGGCCTGCGCTGGAGAGCAGAGCACCAGGGCGACAAGGAGTACAGCGAGNGCGGCTTTCATTTCTTTTTGTCGCCGGTGGTGGTTTTTCCGCTGGAAGCCTTGGCCGGGTCCGATGACACGAAGACCTCAGCGGTGCCGCCGCTCCAATTGTTCGTCTGGAAAGGCGACGCCGGCAGCAGCGCCTTGTTGACCAGGTTGGGATTGGCAAGCTTGTGCCAGCCGAAGCGGACCTGGGTCGGAGACTTGACCTCCGGCGAGCTCACCACCACGGTCTCTTTGTCAACCAGGGCTGTCGCCGGATAAAACTGGCCGTCACTGCCGGCGATCTGGAACTCACTCAGGGGTTTTCCATCGCGAGAGCCCAGCCTTCCCGCGGTGTGGGCGAAATGAATCCGGATCCTGTTTTCCTCAATCTCCATCGATTTGTACAGCGGCCCGGAGAAGACGACCTTCTTCTTGCCATAGGTCCGCGCGAGCGCCCAGAGGGCGAGCCGGCGCCCGACCTCGAGCTTCAACTGGGGATGGATGTCCCCCAGGTTGTCGACCAGGTCGGTGGTAACCGCCATGCCGGTATCCGGGATTGACAGGCTCCTGGTCTGTCCCTCCCAGAGCGCCGGAAGCTGCCCGGCGCCGTAACCTGACCAGGGAGCGATCTGAACATAGTAAAAAGGCAGGGGCTGCTTCCACACCCTGCGCCAGCCCTCGACCAGGTTCTTCTTCAGGTCGTGNTAGCCCACGCCGTTACCGACATTCGACTCACCCTGGTACCAGATAGCGCCCGTGATGGCAAAGGGGACGATCGGGGCGATCATGCCGTTGTACATCCCGCCGCCGGCGGTNCTGCCGGGGTTCACCGTCCAGGGCTCGATGCGGGAGCCGCCCCAGGAGCTGGCGATCAGGCCGATCGGCACCTTGAGATCGGNCTGCAGCTTCAGGCCGAAATAATAGAGCACCGCTGAAAAATGCACCACGGACTGGGGGGTGCAGACCTGCCAGGACGCGTTCACGTTCTTGTCGGGAGCGCCCTTTTGCACCTTGGGAATGTGAAAGAGGCGAATTCCCGGATACTTCGCCGAGCGAATCATATCGCCGCCTTTTCGAGTCGCCCTCACGGGCCACTCCATATTCGACTGGCCGGANCCGACCCAGACGTCCCCAATGAGAATGTTCTGCAGGACGATGCTGCTGTTCTTCCCCTTGATCTCCAGCTGCTTGCCCCGCTTCCTGGAGGCCTTGAGTTTCTTGAGGGTAACGCGCCAGTTGCCCTGGTCGTCCGCCTTGACAGTTTTCTTCGTGCTGCCGAAACGCACCGTGACCTCTTCGCCCGGCTCGGCCCAGCCCCAGATCGGCACCGGCATGTCGCGCTGGAGCACCATGTTGCTGCCGAAGACGCTGGGCAGCTTAACGTCGGCTCGCGCGGGCGAGTAAACCGAGAAAACAAGGGAAGCCATCAACGCTGCAAGCAATACTCGGGTATTCATCCTGTACCTTTCTCTCTTGGTTTCAGCTCCAGGTGAAGCGACAGGGCCGCCGCGGCTGATTATCGTAGCCCGGGAAGACGCGCATACCAAGCCCCCCCCGGGAAGATGCCCCCCCGAAAAGCTCCCGAATCAGGCGATTTCAGCGAGGTTCGACACATAAATCTGTACAAGCGGCAGCGCGGGTTTTAGATTATGAGCAGCGAGGCAGGCCGCCGGGATATCCGGCACCGCCCGCTGCACATCGAGACAACAGAACGCGCTTCGCTGGCTGCTCCGCGAGGCTCCTGGAGAATTCGGATGCTCAACCTCACAGACACGAGTGTTCACAAAAGCTGCGCCGGCCTCAGCCGCAGAGAGGTGCTCCGCATCGGAGCGCTCGGACTCGGTGGGCTGACCCTCCCTGACCTGCTGAGGGCACGGGAAGAGGTCGCCGCAGCGGGCGGCTCGGTCCGGGACGTTTCCGTCGTCCTGCTCTTCCTCCAGGGAGGGCCATCACATATCGAGTGCTTCGATCCGAAGATGGACGCTCCCTCAGAGATCCGCTCGACGACTGGCGAGGTACCCACGAAGCTGCCGGGAATTACCTTTGGCGGCACCTTCTCGAAGATGGGCCAGATGGCAGACAAGCTGGCGATCGTCCGCTCTTACCAGTCGAAAAACGGCGGCCACACCTACCAGGACGTGGTGAGCGCGCGCAATTCTCTGAAGGCCAGCATGAGCGCCCTCTACGCGAGGGCCGCCGGCACCAGCAACCCCAACACCGGGTTGCCGTCGAACACCCTGGTCCTTCCCGAGGCGATCAAGCCGGACCTCAAGCTGCGCGGCAACTTTGAAAAGAACGCCCTGCCCGGCCTCACCGCCGGCGGCTCCCTCGGCGGCAGCTACGAGGCCTTCAACCCGGTCGGCGGCGGCGCCGCCAGGGAAAACATGGAGCTCCAGCTGCCCCAGTCCCGCTTCGCGAACCGCCGCAACCTGCTGTCGTCTCTTGACGGCTGGCGCAGAAGCGTCGAGGACAGCGGTCGGCTCGGAATTGTCGATCGCTACCGCCAGCAGGCCTACGACATTCTTCTTCGCGGCGTCGGCGATGCCTTCGATCTGTCGAAGGAAGACCCGAAGACCATCGCGCGCTACGACACCACCGGGCTCTTCGATATGAAGGTGCTCAACCGCTACAACGACATGTACCGCTCATCAAACCTGCTGGGCCACCAGATGCTCATGGCGCGCAGGCTCTGCGAGGCAGGCTGCGGCTTCGTGACCGTGGCCGACGCGGGCTGGGACATGCATGGAAACCAGAACAGCCTCCCCCGCCTCTCCGGCATGGAACCGCTTGGCAACCAGGTCGACCACGCGGTCTCCGTCTTCCTCGAAGACCTCGAGGAGCGCGGCCTGAGCGACAAGATCCTGCTGGTGATCACCGGCGAGATGGGCCGCTCGCCCAAGATCAACGGCCGCGGCGGACGCGACCACTACGGCAACCTGACCTCGCTGGTCTTCGCCGGTGGCGGCCTGAACATGGGACAGGTCATCGGCCGATCCGACAGCCAGTGCGCGCACCCGGCGACCGAGGCCTACGGCCCGGAAAACCTCCTCGCCACCGTCATGCACACCCTCTTCGACACCACCGCGATGCGCCTTCGCACCGACATCCCCTCCACCGTCAGCGAGCTCATCACCGACGGCCACCCCATCCCCGGCCTGCTCTGAAACGGTAACCATGGGGCTGCCGGAAAACGGGTACAAGCCCACTGCAAGTTGAAGTTGCCGCGCAGCTACAAGGTCGTCATCAGTTCTCACCGCCGGGTGAATACGAATTCGATGACCACCCGCCGCCAGTTTGCGTATTGCCAGCCTTCTCGCTTCGTGATTAGTATGGGGACACAATAAATACCAAAGAGGTTCCTGGCATGAGCAGTGAAAAAGCTGGCAGAGTCATCGTCACCTACGCGCGCGGCTGGCAGTCGCTAGCGGTCACCCGCAGCCTCGGACGCCGCGGCGTGGAGGTCATCACCGCCGACGAGGTCGCCATGACGCCGGCCTCCTTCTCGAAATACTCAACGGCAAGCTTCACCTACCCGGATTGCTCGAAGAACCCCGATGAGTTCCTCGACCAGCTCGAGAGAGAAATCATCAGGCACAAGCCCGAAGATCCCGACACGCCCTACGTGCTCATGCCGATCCACAAGGAGACCTACCTCATCGCGAAGCACCGTGAGCGCTTCGAGGCCCATATCCGGGTGCCGGTTCCCTCGATCGAGCAGATCGAGGAGGTACACAATAAGGGAACCCTCGCCGCCTACGCCCAGGACAATGGCCTCTGCGCCCCGCCGACCATCTTCCCGGCGAGCATCGAAGAGCTCGAGAGCCGGGCCGATGAGATCGNCCTGCCGGCCTTCGTCAAGCTGCGGGANTCNGCCGCCGGCGTCGGCATCGCCAAGGTCGACACNCGCGANGAGCTCATCAGCTACTTCAAGAGCCTNGTCGANGACTACGGNCTCGCCCCGGAGGACTACCCCATCGTCCAGCAGGGCGTGCCCGGCGACGACTATTGCGTCACCACGCTCTTTGACCGGGGCAAGCTCATCGCCTGCATGACCTACCGCAANATNCGCCAGTTCCCCGCCGACAAGGGNGCCGGGGTGGTGCGCGAGACGGTNAAGGCCGAGAAGATGGANTCNGTNTGCGAGGCNCTGCTCGGCCCGAAGGGCTGGCACGGCGTCGCNGAGATCGACTTCCGCTGGACCGGNGANCTNGATGANGACCCCTGGCTCATCGAGGTCAACCCGCGCTTCTGGGGCGGCCTNACCCAGGCGGTCGANTCNGGCTGGGACTANCCCTGGCTNCTCTACCGCCTGGCGGTCGACGGCNNGGTCGACTCNCCCGANGACGTGAGCTACGACGTCAAGACCGAGGCTCCGCTCGTCGGGCTGCTCGCCACCCTGCAGGAGATCTCGAAGAGCTCGACCCACAGCGACAACCTGAAGGATGCCTGGAAGGGCGCGCGAGAGGAGTTCAGCGAGGGCTCCAGGCGCGAGGGCCTGCGCCAGCTCTTCGGCGGCCTCAAGGACTTCGTCGACGTCAAGGGCCGCGCAGAGACGGTGCAGGATCTCTTCAAGGTACACAAGAGCACGGTCAACGACCTGTTCTCATCCGATGACCCCAAGCCGATGCTCGGAGCTCTCTATCCACTCGTCGTCTTCCTCAAGCACGGCAAGATCAACATGGAGCTGCTGACCTCCGAGAGCGGACCGCCCACGGCAGCCGAAGAGAGCGAAGAAGATTCATGAACGAAGACGGCCGCTCCTCTCCGCGCCGGAAACGACGATTCCTGCTGCTTGTCTTCATCCTGCTGACGGCAGGCGTTGCCGCCTACCTCATATTCTGGGGGGGACTGCGCCTGTGGAACGCATCGCTGCCCGAAGATGCCCCGAGGATCGCCATGACGCCCGACGATGGCTGGATCGCGAGGCTGGGATTCACCGCCCTGACCTACGACCAGATCTTCAGCCGCGCGGGCGGGCGGCTTATCAAGCTGGAGGTCCCCGAAGAGCCCGGGGCCCTCGAGCCTGCCGAGATCAGAAAGAGACTCGATGGCATGGAGGCCCTGCTATTGTCGGGAGGCGGCGACGTCGATCCCGAGCTCTATGGCGGCGACCCGGGCGTAGCGGAGCTCGTGAACCGCAAACGTGACGACTTCGAAATCGCCCTCATCAGGGAGGCTCGCGTAAAGAAGATTCCAATCCTCGGCATCTGCCGAGGCGCGCAGATCCTCAACGTGGCCTTCGGAGGAGAGCTCATCGACCTCGACTCCGACAAGGAGCTCAAGGAAATCCACTTCGGCATCAAGGGACATCCGATCGAGATCGAGAAAGGGAGCCTGCTCTCGAAGCTCATGCGCCCGGGCAGGATCGAGAACGTCAAGAGCTACCACCGCCAGGCCGTCGGCCGCCTCGGTGAGGGCGTACGGGCGGTAGCCCGCTCGCCGGAGGGTACCGTCGAGGCGGTCGAGATCTCCGAGTTCCAGGACGAGTGGACCCTCGCCGTCCAATGGCACCCGGAGATGACGGTGAACGACGAGCTGCAGCTCGCCCTGATCCGCGCCTTCGTCGAGGAGGCCCGAAGGCGCAGACCCGCCGGAGCTGCGAAGCAGACACCCGCCGGCACTAAGTAATTGATGAATTCTCTCCCCCGGCGACAATGGTGCCCTCGGCTGGCTGAAAAAACAAACAACCTCACAAGGAGCGCCCAGCATGTGGATTCCAAAATGGGAACGTGACCTGAAAAAGGGCGTCGTCTCCCCCATTCCCACCCAGGTCGTCTCCAACGAGGAGTTCATCCCACGTCCGCAGAACCCCCAGCAGGCCGAGGTCGAGGCCCGCATCACCGCGATGGCCGGGGAGAAGGCGAAGAAGCTCGGCATGGACCGCCGCTCCTTCATGCAGAGCTCGATGGGCATGGCGGTCGCCTTCCTCGCCAGCAACCAGGTCTACGGCAACAACTGGCTCGTCGAGGAGGATGAGACGGTAGAGAAGGCCGCCAGCGATGAGAAGCTCCCCAAGGGCGAGTACTTCATCATGGACGTGCAGACCCACTTCACCGACGGCAAGCCCTTCGGCGCCCGCGGCTCCGCTTTCATGCGCAATATGGGCTTCGACCTGAAGAACGACAAGGACTCCTATAGCTTCGCGAATTTCGTCAAGGAGATCTTCTTCGACTCCGAGACCCAGATGTGCGTGATCTCAGGCGTTCCCGGCAAGGAATACGACCGCGGCAAGGACGGCAAGAAGCTCGTTCGCAGAGCGCGCGGCGGCGGCCTGCTGCCGAGCTGGCTGATGTCCGAGCGCAAGGGCGACATCAACAAGATGGCCGCTTCAGAGCGCTCCCTCTGCCAGGGCAATTGCGCCCCCAACCACTACTGGGACCGCAAGACCAACAAGCCGGATCAGAACGCCCTCTTCGAGCAGATGGAGCGCGAGATGAAGACCTACGGCATCGACTCCTGGAAGTGGTACTGCCACACCGACCCGGGACGCTCCGGCAACGGCTTCCGCCTCGATGACGAGAAGCTCACCTACCCGTTCTACGAAAAATCCAGCAAGCTGGGCATGAAGGTCTACAGCATCCACAAGGGCTACGCCTCGCAGTCGCGGAGGCTCGGGCACTTCGCCCACCCCGGCGACCTCGAGAAGGCGGCCAGGGATCACCCGGACCTGACCTTCATCGCCTACCACTCGGCGATCAAGCACGGCCCCTGGGAGCCGCAGTTCAAATCCGACAAATGGTTCGACCCCAAGACCGGCGACTTCTCCTGGCACTCCGACCTCATGGACATCAAGAAACGCAACCCGAAGCTCGACAACGTCTACTGCGAGATCGGCTCCGCCTTCGGCTCCCTGGCGATCGTCCACCCCGAGATGTGCATGCATCTCATGGGCCGCAACATCAAGCACTACGGCGCCGACCACGTAATCTGGGGAACCGACTGCCTCTGGTGGGGTTCGCCGCAATGGGTCATCGACGCCTTCAAGCGCTTCCAGATCTCCGATGAGATGTGCGAGAAGTTCGGCTACAAGAAGATCACGAAGGAAGACAAGGCGAAGATCTTCGGACTCAACGCCGCGAAGATCTACGACGTCGACGTCAAGGAGAAGCGCAAGGGAATCAAGCGCGACACGCTCGAGAAGATCAAGACCGCCTACCTCGAGGGAGGCGGAGGGAGCGAAAACGCCGCCTATGGGTGGGTTCGCGCTGATGTCTGAGCTGCGGACGGCGCTCCCGGCGCTCGCCGTCCTGGCGGCCCTGGCGGGCTGCGGATCAAAGGAGAGCAAGCCTCTCGCAGACGGAACGGAAAAACTCGCCTCCATCCCCGAGTACATGACCGGAGACGAGTGCCTGTTCTGCCACCGCGACAAGGTGGGCGTCTCCTGGCGGGAAAACGCCCATCGCTCGGCGATCCGCGAGACGGACAGAGAGGATCCCGCGCTCGCGGCCCTGGCGTCCGCCGGCATCAAGGAGACCGGCGAGGTAGACTACCTCCTTGGAGGAAAACGCCGGACCCGCTTCCTGAGAAAAAAAGAATACGGCCGGCTCCAGCTCCTCTCGGCAGCCTGGGTCCCGGGCGAGACAGGCGATGAGGGAAAGCTCATCGAGGCGGGAGCGCGGCGCTGGGACCGGGAAACGTTTTCCTCCGGCTGCGGCGGTTGTCACACGACGGGCTTCGACTCATCGACGCTCCGCTTCATGGATATCTCGATCGACTGCTTCGCCTGCCACGGCGACGTCGACCGATCTCACGCCAACGATCCGAAGCTCGTCTTCCTTTCCGCGGCCCGCGACGACGGCAAGGCGCTCCTGAACTCGGCCTGCGCCCAGTGCCACGCCAGGGACGGCCGCTCCCGCCGGACGAACCTCCCCTTCCCGGCCAACTTCATCGCCGGGGGCGACCTCTTTGCCGACTTCGCGATCGACACCTCCCCCGCCGCGCTGGAAACACCGTCGAAAACCGACCGCCATATCATAGAGAGCCTGCGAGACGTCTCCGCAGGAGCTCCCGGCGCCCTTGCCTGCATCGACTGCCACCAGGTCCACCCGAATTCCACCCGCAAGCACCGCCGTCTTACGGCTGGAGCCGCTTGCAGCGGCTGCCACGGAGAGGGTAAACCGGGACGGGTGAGATGGACCCGGGATGTGCATAATAAGACCTGCGATTATTGAACAGCGTTGGAGCAGAGCGGTCATGACGAATCCGGAAAACGAGATCGATTTCGAAACCTCACCCGGCGGCGAGCCCCTCGATGAGACCGACGTCAGCCTGCGGGCCTACCTCGCGAAGCGCTCGGCTGAGCACCTCGAACAATACAGCCGCAAGTGGAGCGACGAGAAGGTCATCGAGTGGGATGGCAACTTCCGCAACGACGGCAACCTCATGCTGGTGTGCTGCGAGCGGGACGTCGACATCGAGGAGTTTCGCAGGGTCCTCGAAGAGCACCTGGAGCTGCGGGGACTTGAGCCATCGGCCTGAGACCGCCCGCTCTCAAAGACAGGAAAAAAAGCCCCCGGCCGTAGCCGGGGGCCCCCCGCTTCTGAAATCCTCCGGGCGAGCGGCTGCTCCCCGGGGGACCGCGCCAGAAGGCGCTCAAGAAATCAATTGCAGGATTCTGACGAGGTCTCACAGCCGAGACTCGCCCCTCCGGTCATGGCGCCGCAATCCGGGTAGGGTGCCGGGAGCGCCGGACCTCCTGCGAAGAGGTGGGTCAACGTAAAGATCGAATCGGTAATATTGAGCTGGCCATCATCGTTGGAATCCATCGACTCCATGCAGCCGGCCGCCGGGCCGCCGGCGAACTGGTGGGTCAGGCTGAAGATCGGATCGGAGAGGTCGACGTTGCCGTCGCCGTTGTCATCTCCTCGAATGAACAGCTCCGCGGCGGGCTCCTTGCCCTCCCCGGGCTCCTCGTCGCCGCAATTCACCGGGCGGTAGATCACGTGCATGACCCAGTCGCCGCTCAAACCGAGGGCGCAGGCATCGCTCCAGCCGCCGGGGATCGCCTTGACGACGTTCTTGCCGGGCTGGCATCCATCTCCATCGTGAACCATCGACGCCGCGGTCAGCATCTCGGCGTTCGTGTCCATGAACTCCATGGTCACCGTGAAGGGACCGGACTCGATCCGGACCCCTCCCCTCTCCTCGAGATTGAACTCGTTGACGAAGCCATCGATGAAGACGGGGCCCTCGAGACTCGCCAGGCGCGCGCCCGGATTCGGCAGCCCGTTCTCATAGACGTGAAGCGCCGACTGGATCGTATTGGGCGTATCCCCGAGCACCGAGCCCCAGGCCACGCCGATCCGGATGATCTCGATGGGATAGTCCTCCGCCGGCACATCGAGCACCACGCCGGCCTCCTCCCCCTCCACGAAGCAGGGGCACATGACCGTGCCGGCCCCCTCCGTATTGCTCAGGGGAAACTGGTCCTCGCACTGGCTCCAGGCCTGCCCGGCCGCCAGCAGACTGCAAAAACTCACCACAAAACGGATACAGGTTCTCTGTATCATCTTTCCTGCCCTCCCAACAACATGGGCCAGGCGGCGCGGGGATGCCATCCCTTAAAGCCCACTTATCTGCCCGACGGGTCAGCCGGAAACTTACATGCCCCTATCCGGCTCCCACAAAATCAATGCTAAGGATGCTTTTTCTGAGCGTCAAGAACTGAAAACCTCGAAAAAATCAACTTTTTCGCCCCGGGCCAAAGTAGCTGTTTTGACGAGAGAAGACCTTGCCAGCAAGCATCAGAGAAGGTTGAATAAATGCAGGATCTGGCAGGGACCCGGGTGGGCCCTCAACGGGCAGAAGCATTAAAATCGGGGGCTGAGACTGGGGATGGCCATGAGACCTTTTCTACTTACAGCTGCGGTACTGTTTTCCCTGGGCTCGCTGGCCACGCCGGCCAATGCGCAACAGGGCAAGCGCATCGTTGCCTACTACACGGCCTGGAGCATCTACGCCCGCAACTTCTTCGTCACCGACATCCAGGCGGAGAAGGTGACCCACATCAACTACGCCTTCGCCAACATCTCATCAGGCGGAGAGCTCGTCCTCGGCGACCGCTGGGCCGATATTGAGAAGACCTACCCGGGCGATCCCTGGGATGATCCGCTGCGGGGGAACTTCAACGCGCTGCTCAACCTCAAGCAACG
>PAOC01000089.1 GCA_002708465.1 Planctomycetota bacterium | reverse complement strand
TCGAAACAGGCACTTCGGCTTCGTCTTCCAGTTCTACCACCTTCTGCCCGACCTGACGGTCATCGAGAACGTCCTCCTGCCTGCAATGATCGCCCTGAGCTACGGCAAATACAACAGCCAGCGATCAGGGCTCGAGGCGCGCGCCCGCGAACTCCTCGAGCGGGTCGGTGTGCTCGACCGAAGTGAATTCCCCCCCTCCCGTCTCTCCGGAGGAGAGCGCCAGCGGGTGGCGATCGCCAGGGCCCTGATGAACAACCCCGAGCTCGTCTTCTGTGATGAGCCGACCGGCAACCTCGACACCTCGACCGGCGACCGCATCCACGAGCTGATCCTGGAGCTGAACCGGGAGCTCGGCATCGGCTTCATCCTCGTAACCCACGACCAGGGCCTCGCCAGCCTCGCCAGCAGAATTCTCACCATGCGCGACGGCCGCTTCGAGGAGCAGTAGGCGGCTGCCGCAACGCCCGATAAGGCGATGATTATTGCCTCCGATCACAGGTGGGTCTTTTGCAGGCGTAGACTCTTAGGTTATACTCATCGTTTCCCAGTCATTTAAATACCGGGAATTGCACAGGGTTACGAATTTCAACCCTGGCTGCTTCCGTTCTCAATATTTCAGGTAGAGTTTATGACCATTCTCAGAGTCAGGTCTGGAGCCGACAAGGGCAAGACCTACGAGATCACCGGCGAGAGCACGACCATCGGCCGTGAAGACGATTGCGCGATCCAGATTCCGGACCAGGGAATCTCCCGGAAGCATTCCGAGATCTTCAGGATCGGCGAGATGTTCTTCATTCGCGATCTCGAGAGCCGCAACCACACCTTCGTCAACGAAAAGGAAATTGACGAGGAGCTGCTGCGAATCGGCGACAGGATACAGATCGGCACCACCACGCTTGTTTTTGAGGACCGCAACGCCCAGTTGCGCGACTCGAGCCGGCTCATCCCCGAGGCCGAGCCCGGCTCAGCCGAGGCGCCCTTCGACCCCACCTCTACGATCTCGCTGAAGCTGCCGGAATACTTCACCACTCGCTCGGAGGAAAAGGTCGAGGAGACCCGCGAGGAGCGCTACCTCAACGTATTACTGCAGCTCTCGCACGTGATCGCCGAAGAAAACAACCTCTCTGCGATGTTCAATAAGGTCAGCGAGGTGCTCGGAGGCAGCCTCGATGCCGACCACCTGTACCTTCTTGGGGTCAAGCCGGACTCGGATACAGCGGAGGTAACGAGTCTCGATGACCTGGACATCCTCGGTCGTTTCGACAAGGTCGAAGATCCGGACCAGGCCGCTGGAGTGTCTCGCGGGATCGTCTCGCAGTGCCTCGAGCAGAAGCATGCGATTCTAACCTCCGACGCCGCTCTCGATCAGAATTTCAACGCCATGGCCAGTGTCGTGATGAACCAGATCCGCTCGGTGATCTGCGCCCCGGTCACGGTCCTCGGAAAAAACCTCGGTGTCATCTACATCTATTCGAGCAAACCGGAGGCCTTCCAGTCTGAAGATCTCGAGATCGCCTCGGCGGTCGGAATCCAACTGGGCTCCACTCTCGAGCTGCTCAAGCAGATGGAAAAGCAGGACCAGTTCTTCCGCAGCTCCATCAAGACCCTGGTAGCCGCGGCAGAAATGCGCACGCCCACCCCTCGGGGGATCTGCGAACGCGTCGCCTCCTACGCCCTGGCCATCGCCAGGGAGTTGAACTGGGATTCACAGCAGATCCGCAACGCCTGGCTCGCCGCCATGCTGCACGACATCGGCTCCATTCCCATGTCTGACCAGGAGCTTGAAAATGAGCTGCTCAACGAGCCCAAGCGCAATCACTACGCCCGGGAGATCCTCAACGACATACCCGGACTGGAAGAACTTCTGCCGGCTATCCAGCAACAGAACGAAAAATGGAACGGAAGCGGCTCTCCAGAGGGCCTCGAGGGAGACAACATCTCCGAGCTGGCGAGGGTTCTCGGCATCGCCAAGGAGCTCGACAAGCAGCTCTACGGAGAAGACCTGGGCGAGGAGCCGCGGTCGGTGAAGGCCGCCCTGGTAAATATCAGGGACATGGCCGACAAGGAATTCGACATCAAGACGGTCAATGCCCTGTTGATCGCCTACCGAAACGGCAAGCTCTTCGACACGACCGAAGACTCACTGAAGACAACAGGAGACTGACTCGGCGCCCCTGAGTGCCGCGTCAGCTCTGCTTAACGGTATCCAGGTCCAGTTGGATGCGGGCCTTGAGCTCCCGGATGGAGTTCAGTTCGCTGGCAAGGAGAGCCTCGAGGCCTGCCTCGCTTTTGATGTTGTTCTCGAGAGTCACCAGCTTGCTGACGAGATCCATAAAGCATTTCATGGCCCAGTCTTTCTCGTTCAGTCTCTGAATGCCTTTGGACTGCTGCGCGCGCCTCATGAACTCCCTGCCGGTCTCGTTATAGACCTTCTCGAAATACTCAAGCTGGATGGCCACCAGTTCTGAATCGAGTTTGGCGAGGACAGTCTTGTTGGCCTCCTTCAGGTAGCCCGGCGGATCGCTCTTTTTAGCGACCCCTGTATTTTTCAGAACGAAATAAGTCAGGGTCGGAATGCAGAGAGCTATCAGGAGTCCAGCGATGAGATCGACCGAGTCAAACTCNCCTCGGATTCTTTTATTCCCGGTTAACTTCATAGATGTTTCCCGTCAATCGTCGAAGAAGCCTTTGGTCTTGCTCAGATCGTGCCTGAGACGGCTGACCGNCTGCCTTGTGCCATTATACCCTTTGTATTCTCTCTTGATATAACCGTCCGCATCCATGAAAGGCTTCATGGCCCGGTCCCAGTCCTGCAGCCACTTGAAAAGCCTGTCGTCAAGAGCCTTTGAACGTGAGGCTGCTCCCGCATCTTCGGACCGAGACAGCTTGAGAACCTCATTGTATTCTCTCCGGAAACTGCCAGCCCGTTTCTCCAGAGCCCGGATCCTGATATTCGGATCAAGAACTTCGACTTCCTTGGTGTCCGTAAAGATATTCGAGCCAAAGAGAACGAAAAACAGGATCGCCACCAGGGGAGCCGCTATCGCGAGCACCGCTCCTGTGGGTACCCCGGGCTTGCGCATTGGAGGCGCCCTGTAATTGCTCGGCGCGGATCGACTCTCAGGACGCTTTCCGCCGGACTTTCCACTGGGCTTTCCACCGAACTTTCCGCCGGNCTTTNNGCCGGNCTTTTTGCCCTTGAAGCCGCTCTTTTTCGATCCAAAAGAACTCTTCTTTTCCGCTTTAATCTTTTCCGCCTTAATCACTGTCGGACGAAGACCCTTATCCTGGATCTTCCTGATTGCTTCGTCCTTGGATTCTGCAGTCACCTCGGACTTGACCTTCTGGCCATCCTTTTTTATGGCTTCAAACGCGAAGACGGGCATAAGCCCTCCTGTACCCCACCGTACTTACTTGATTATCTTACTTATTTCTTACGGATAACGACCCGGCAGACTGTACATCAATCCGATTGTCGAGGAGAGCCCACAGATGGTTTTCGAGCGTTCCAGACCGGACGGGTGATCTTCATTTCTTGCTGACCAGAAGCGACCTCCATATTAGCACGCGCCCAGGAACCGACAAAGAACAGAATAGCTTCCTCGGCCTCAGAGAGCTTCCAGAACGCTCAGAGCGGGGTTTCGTCACCAAGCTCGTCGCGCAACAAATCGACGAACTGGCCGAATTCCTCTTTGTTCCGAGAGTCTAACTGGACCAGGTTTTCGTGCGCGCTCAAAACGACCCGCTGGCGTTCATTCTGGCTGACGGCACTCGACTCGAGCCTCTGGAGCTCGATCTCCGGCAATTCTACTGGCGAATCACATAGCTGAACAAACTTGTCGATCCCCACCTCACCGAGAATCCGGCTGTGATCTTCAAGCGTGTTGACCAATACCACGAGCTTCGCCTCGCGCGAAATCCCCAGGAGAATCCCCATAAAGGTGCTGTCAAATCCATCGCATAGGGACAGATCGAAGATGAACTTGCGTCGTTCCTTCCCTTCGAGGTTCACGATGAATTGCTGAAAACCGATGCTGTTGTTCATCGTGCCCAGGCCGACAACCTGGACGAAAACGATATCATCGCTTTTGGCAACCAGGAAATGCCCTTCACCTGGTCTCGAATAGGAAGAGGAGGGACTCATCGACAAAGCAGCCCGCTTCAGAAACTAAGATCTGCAGGTAAATAAAAACCGGCCTGCTCCCGAGCTCNTCGNTCNAGAGNCGCCGTATGACACACGCTAACGCCGGCTACAACTCGCAAGAGAGTTGATCCGCGGCGGCAGCGACTGCCNGCCNGGAAGAAACGCCNGCGCTACAGCTATTGTGTAGCAAGGGGGCGNGAGGGTCAAACGATTGCATCAAGGTTGCCGCAATCGTAAAAGAAAGATCAGAGCTCTTCGAGGAGCTTCCTGGCCGCTCCCTCGATACGCTCGGAGGTTTCATATTCTCCGGCNTCGATGAGACGCTTGATCTCTTCCACCTTCTCCATACGAACCGCAGGNACCTGGGAAAGCTTCTCGAGCAATTGAGCCTGCTCGGAAATATTTACCTCGTCGGCTACCTTATCCGTAGACGCCGCCTTGTCAGGNCGCTGCGCCTCGGTCGGTTTCAGNTCCGGTCTNTCCGGACCGGAAATACCACCTGGACCATGAATTTCCATTTGTCCCCTCCCTTAACAGTTTGCGGGACTTGATTAGACGCCTGTAAACAGGCAGAGAACATCCCCTGTTCTGATCAAATTTCACCTGATTTTTATCAGAGGATAAAGCCTTACTGCTACTTTCTTATCGGTCAGGTTCGCTGAAACCTTTGATAAAATCATGCTTTTTGAGGATTTTAGGAGTCCAAGACTGCCTGANGATGCTCCTGCCAGAGGGCTGCAGACAAAAATCAACACCTCAACATAACTTGANTCTCATGAAGCGAGTCCTTACGCGNAAAGGACTTGCGTAGACCANGGGGNTCTGNCCCACCCCCACCACNGCCCGCCCTGCATNGGAAATGNNGGCGNCTNGCGCCTGGGAAAGAAAAAATCAGAAAATGACGGTAACTTCGAGAAGTTACCGTCATTTCCGCCGGCATCCGCAGTGATCGCTACTTGCTTTGAAGCTCAACGACCACCTCGTGATGCTGCCCGGAAACGGTCTGCACCTGGACCTCCGCGCTTACGGGCGGATTGCCAAACCGGTGCGCCTTGACGGTGTAGTTGCCGGGAGAGACCCCGAGAAATTCGAACACGCCCTCGCGATCGGTCTTGGTTGTGCCGCCGGTAGCGGAGGTCGATTTATCAGCGCCAATGAGATAGACGGCGATACTCTTGACAGGCTGACGCCGTGAATCGACCACGACTCCGGATATGCTCGCAGCCGCGGCAAGCTCAACCAGGAGTCCCTGGCTCTTGCCGGAGATCCGCGGGTCTACACCGCTCAGGCGCTCCTTGGCGAAATTGCCNTGGCTCACNTCGAGCGAGAGGACCTGGTCCTTGAGGCCCGCGAAGAAGAACTCCCCGGCGGCATCGGTTGTCACGATCGAGGTCGCNTTGCCGGGCTGGAAGGCNCTGGCGCCCTGGACAACACGNACCCTGGCNCCTTCAACAGGCTCATTCGTTCCGGCGGCAACNACCACACCGCTCACGGTGCCGCCTTCACTCANCTNGATATCGCCGACATCAAGGACGTCACCCGCCTCGACGCGGAGATCAGTCAGGGTCACGGCCGCGTACTGCAGTGAACGAATCGAGAGNGTGTAGATTCCATTCCCGACGCCCTTGTACTCGAAGCGTCCATCGGCTGGATTGAAATTGCGCGCNCNCAGGCGGGAACCGCTCCTGGCCTGGCCGTCCTTCGACTGGGGCCGAANAGTAAAGGATTTCGCGGGATTNCCGGCGGGGTCCAGNACGCGCCCGATGATGACAGCCAGGGGCTTGAGNTCTACGCGNAGATCCTGAGAGCCNACCTTGACCTGTTCGGCCCGGTAGGTTCCGTAGTCTTTGCTGTTGATCTCNAGCTCGACAAAGTCTTCAGCGATGATGCTGGTGAACTCGAAGGCTCCCTTNCCGTTACTGACGACCCGGTGNTCCTTGAGGCCCGCTCCAAGATCGCGCACGATCACCTCGGCGCCCTGGANCGGCTCGTCTTCGGTATTNACCACCACTCCCGCAAGCTTCCCTCCCTGCTCCAGGACGATCTTGACCCCCGTATTCCGCGTGCCTTCACGAACCTCAACATCAGGCGTGTGGCTGTCCACATAGCCGGGCCCCTTGGCGATCAATTCATACTTTCCCTTGTGGAGACCGCGCAGGAGGAACTTGCCGCCATCGGAAGTCTGCATGCTCGTTCCGGGAACGAGATCGGTGCCCCCCTCGGGGCGCCCCTCGACCCAGACCCCATTGATGGGCTGACCCTCGCTGTTGCTCACCACTCCCTGGATCTCACCGCCAAGCTGAATCTCGAGATTGCCGATCTNCACCTCCTGGCCGGAGGCCAGGGCGAACTTNNCCGAGTAGCTTTCGAGGTAGCCGGTCATCTTGACCCGAACCTCGAGCTCCTCCCCNGGCTCGACGTTACCGATGATAAAGCTGCCCGTGCGGTCGCTGGTCGCGTTTCCAAGCACCCTCAGCGTGGTCTCGGCATCCGAGGCCGGACGAACCTCTACATGCGCCCCGGGAATCACATCGCCGGCNGTATTGACAACGGTTCCGAGCACCNAGCCGGTCTGGTAGAGCTCGAAGANCTGCTCATACTCCTGGCCCTTCCTGATCGCGACCTGTTTCTTCTGNCGGGCGTAGTTCTCGGCCCGNACATAGACGTTTACCGGGCGGCGCCCGCTGCTGAGNCCGCCAATAATGTAGGCTCCCTCCTCGTCNGTAACCGCCTCCTTGCGAAGNTTNGCAAGATCGCTNGCNGAAACNGTCGCTCCNGCGATCGGCTNGTTCGATTGCGCATCGAGAACAAAACCCGCCAGGCGACCGCCGGANCCCAGNCGAAGGCTGACCTCCTCCTGCGAAGGCTGTACATCCTTGCGCTGCAGGGACTCGTAGTCCTCATGCGAAACCATCAGCATATAGCGAGCATCGANGAGGGTNTCNAANCTGAAGAANCCGTTTTCATCGGTGANCNNGTCATTCTGNGAGAAATCGATCTTGATCTGGTCACGCGGCTGGACATGCACCCCGACCGGGTTGGCCCGAACCCTGGCGCCCACCACCGGCTCATCATCCGGNCCCCNNACGTAACCTGAGATAAGATTGCCTGCCTTGAGATCAAATACCTTCGCCGGGTTATCACCGGGAAGGATCCTCAGCCGCAGCTCGCGGTGCTCCTGGTACATGGGGGCTGTAACCAGAAAGTTGTAGAGTCCCGCTCCAAGGCTCTGAAGCTTAAACCTGCCATCCGAACCGGTCTCGAACTCCTCGACCGGGGGACGGTTCTTCATCATGATGACGTCAAAGAGCCCGACATCCACAGGCTCTACATAGGCCATGACCTTGGCCCCGGAGACCGGACCGCCCCCTTCTCCCTTGACCAATCCCTCGAAGACTCCACCTTTCTCGAGGACAAGCTTGAGTCCCTCCCTGGGGGCCCTGACCTCACTGACCGTCCCCGGGGAGAAGGTCGCCGCCACGGCCCGTATGGAATACCAATAGCTCTCGAGTCCATCGAGCTGGAACTTCCCATCGGGCCCGGTAACCGTCTCGGAATGGACCTCTGCATTCAATTTCTCGAGGTCGACCATCTTCCGGAGCAGGCCTTCCATGTCTTCATCGGGATCGGCCAGCTCCTTGAAGGCGAAAACCTTCGCTCCGGGGATCGGCTTGCCTCCGCGGTCAACCACGATNCCGCTGATCGAGGTGCCCCGCTCCAGCTTGAAAATCAGGGCCTGGGGTTCCTGGTCTTTCAGCAGCACGACATCCATGCTGTTGCCTGTGTAACCCGCGCACTGGGCCATGATCTCGTAGGAGCCCGGCTCGAGGGCGAACGCGACGTTGCCGGCCTTGCCCTCGACTCCGCCAAGGCTTTGGAGATCGANCTCGGAGCCAATTCGATCCGTCTCACTTTTTCTGAACACCCGCACCTTGGCATTTCGCAGAACCCTGTCGCGCGCCTTCTCACGCACCTCGACGCTGACCTTGACGCTGCCGCGGACGATCTTTTCTTCACGGCCAACTCGGCGGAACTTACCGGCATCTTCGCCGGATTCGGCTTTAACAGCGGGAGTCGCGGTCTCTTCTACACCGACCACTTCAACCGCATCGTTCACCTCCGTACCACTGTCCGTAGCCAGGAAGATCCCGATAATTGCCCCAAAGAAAAGCACGCTGACGACCGCTGCAATTTTGACGCTGGTATTCATCTTATCTCACTCCGACAAAGAGGACTCCACCCCCCACGGGTAGTTGCCTCTAATCCTGTTTTATGATCGAGTTATTAATTGAGCCGACCGTTACGGAATTCCCCGGGAAAGCTAGCCTGGGGAAACAACCGGACCCATCCTGTTCTTTTCGGTATTCAATTGGCGAAACCTGCAGCAGATCATGCGTTTCAAGAAATCATTCCCAGCCCGCTCAAGGTTCTCCGCAAAGATACCGGAAGATATTTGACCTGATAGTTTAGCAGTCTTAACAAAGGACTACTGAGTCCTGAATCCTCTCTGTATGTTCCGAAAATCATCAGCGAAAAACGGTCGCTGAAAGACAGGAGATAAAAAGCAACCCGCATACCACTGAGCACAAAAATCTTAAGTTGCTAATTCACAGTCACTTAAGATGATAGCGATGGCCGTTTGTCTGAATTTGTCTGTATTACATAAATACACTTTTGTGTATTTGCGTTCAGAGGCCTTTACAAGCCCGTTGGCGAAAAACCTCCGCAGGATCCGACTCCCTCCTCACCCACTCACTTTGATCCTGCCGCCTCCAGGGGAAATATTCGGGGAACAGTGGGCTTCAGCCCGGGTAGATTGCGAGAGCAATTACAGGGTGCCGGAGCTCGGGTGAAAAAAAAACAGGGGCTCTGGGGCCAGCGCCGGGGGAAGTTGTCTCTTCGTAAAAGCTTTGTTCTTTCCTAAATCGACTCCCCCTTCTAATCTGGTTGCAGGTGGAGCCAAACCTTTGCAGGCTCATCGAGTTGGTGCATAGAAGTAACAATCGCGGCAACGTGAAGAAGATATTTTTTCCAACGCACAATTCATGCAGGGCTGAAATCCGATGAAGGTATCCAGAAGAAAGTTCCTGAAAACCAAGGGAGCTATGCTCACCTTACCGTTTTTGCATTCGCTCCCTGATTTGAGTGGAGCTGAAGCCCCGAAAGAAAAGCCTGCCAAGAAGCTGGTGATCATGTACGTCCCCAATGGGCTTGTTCGCCGCTGCTTCTTCCCTGGCGAGGAAAAGGGCGAGCTGCCGGGCTTTGTCGGTGGATTTAACGCTGACAAGTTCAAGAACAAGAAGAGGGTTCAGAACAAGCCGGGCATCTACCCCCTGGAGCTGACCTCAACCATGCAGCCCCTGGCCGAACATACAAAGGATGTCAGCCTGGTCACGGGCCTTGACCGGACCTTCAAGAATGGCCAGGACGTCCACGCCCAGGGAGCCTCCTGCTACCTGACGAGCCTGTCGCCGGTACAGGCCGCGGCGCAGGGCATCAGGCATCCGAACGGAAGAAGCCTGGACCAGGTCATCGGAGACAAGGTAGGTCTCTCATCCCCCTTCAAGACCCTGGAGATCAGCTGCAACGGCTTCAAGGCCGGCAAAGAGGACATTTATTTCAACAACATCTCCTGGTACGGGCCNGGCAAGATCGCCCCTTCCATCAAGGATCCCAAGAAACTCTATGAGAGGCTGTTCATGGCGGACAGCAACTACCGGGAACACCTCGAGGACGTTACCAGCCTGGTGCTTGCCGATGCCAAGAGTCTGTCGAAGAAACTCGGGAGGAATGACCAGCGAACACTCGATGAGTTCATGGGCATGATTCGCGATATCGAGATCCGGATCTCGAAGATGCAGAAAATGGTCACCAACTCCAATCTCAAGAAGCCTGTCGATGAGATTCTGCCCAGGGGCGAGTACATCAGGCTGCAGGCTGACCTGATGATCCTCGCTTTCCAGATGGGGCTTACCAATATCTGCACGTTTATGATCGGTCCTGAGAGGTGGGATGCCACGCTGATGTATGAAGGCGTTTTCGACAAGCCTGTTCAGCATCACAACATGACCCACAACCAGAAGGGCAACGGCTATAAAGAGGTACAGAAGATCGACATCTTCCACATGGAACAATACGCCTATATCCTCTCGCGGATGAAAGAAGTCAGGGAGTCTGACGGCAGCTCCATGCTGGATAACTCGATTGTCACCTACGGTGCTGCCCTCGGCGATGGAGCCACGCACCAGTACTTTGATCTGCCGATGATCGTTGCCGGCAAGGCGCAGGGCCAGGTCAAGCAGGGGCGCTTTATCAGGTGTAAGAGCGGCACCCTCAACTCCAACATGTGGCTGTCGATCGCGAAGCTCATGGGGCTGGAGATCGACTCCTTTGCCGACAGCACGGGCCTCCTCTCAGACATGTGGACCTGAGGTCGTCCATGCAAGCAAGCAAGCGCATCTATTGCAGTTTCCTCCTGCTTATAGTCCTTGGCGGCATGGAGAAGATCCAGGCGGCCGGGGACTTTGACAGCTTTCTGAAGCCCCTTTTTGCCGCCAAATGCATCAAGTGCCATGGCGGCGGGAAGAAGGTCAAGGGGAAGGTCAATCTCAAGGAAATCCGGACCGAGAAGGACTTCCTGGCCAGGCCGAAGCTGATCAAGGAATTGATCGAGGTCATCGATGGCAACGACATGCCGCCGGAGGATGAGCCCGGGCTCGAAGTCGGGGATCGCCCAAAGCTCCTCGCGGCGCTGAAGGAGATGCTGGCGCAATCGACCTCCGGAAAGAAAGCGGGGAGAGCCCGGGTCAGGCGCCTGAACCGCTTCCAGTACAACAACTCGATCCGGGATCTCTTCAAGCTGAAGAAAGATGTTTTCAGGCTGCCTGAGAAGCTGATGACCCGCCAGGGGAACTACCTCGCTCAAGGCGGCGGCAAGATGCCGGAAAAGGTGGAGGTCGCCTGCCTGTCGCTCCTCGAGCAGGGTGGGTTCAGAGATGTCGCTGCCTTTCCCAGGGATCTTCGCGCCTCGCATGGCTTTGACAACCAGGCCAACCAGCTGACTCTCTCCCCTCTTCTCCTGGATGCTTTCCTGAGGCTCAGTGTTTCAATTCTCGAGAGCCCTGATTTTAACCAGGAGAATGTCGGGGTCTGGAACGAGCTCTTTAAGGAGCCTCCCGCGGGTGCCAAGATGAAAGAGGAGGTCAGCAAACGACTGGAGCCTTTTCTCAAAAACGCCTTCCGTGGAGCCGTTGGCAGCAAGACCCTGTCGAGATACGCAAACTACGGCCTTGCAAAGATCCGGCAGGGGATAGCATTTACCGCCGCGATGAAGAAGGTCGCATCGGCAGCGCTTTCATCTCCCCTGTTCCTCTACCGCTACAGCCCTGAAAAGGGCGGGGCCGGCGACTTCGAGCTGGCCTCCAACCTGTCCTTTTTTCTCTGGGGCAGCAGCCCGGACCCGGAGCTGTTGCGCCTGGCCGAAAGCGGCGAGCTGGCAAATCCCGCAACCCTGCAGAAGACCATGGAGAGGATGCTTGCCGACCCGAAGATCGAACGATTCCTCGACACCTTCCCCACGCAGTGGATGCAATTGGAGAACCTCCTGGCAGTGACACCGGATCCTAAGAAGCACCGTCTCTTCACCCTCGATAAGAACAACCCGGCCAGCCTGCAGATGGTGCTCGAGCCGCTGCTGCTCTTTGATACGGTATTCATTGAGAACCGGTCGGTTATTGAGCTCATCTCACCGGACTTCAGCTACCAGAGTGATTTTCTCAGAACCTGGTACACCTCCGATCTGAAGGTGCCGAAGATCGATAACAGCCAGAGAGCCGAGCAGAACCAGGATTGGGAAAAGCAGCGCAAGGATCTTGCGGCGGCCATCAAGGCTGCTCGTTCCGACCTGGACGCACTCATCACGCCGGTGCGGCAGAGGCTTCTTGCCGAGCGCAAGAAAGAGACCGGCTCGAAGAAGCCGGTCGATCTGAAGCCCTATGCGGCCTGGGAGTTTAACGGCGACCTAAAGAGCTCGGTCAATTCACTTCCCCTGAAGGCCCACGGCAAGGTCCAGCACAAGGACGGCATGGTCGTCCTCAACAAGTCCTATCTGCAGAGTCCGAACCTGCCCATCGATTTGAAGGCCAAGACCCTCGAGGTCTGGTTCAAGATTCCTGATGTAAACCAGAGAGGCGGCGGAGTGATGGGGGCCCAGGGGCCTGGTGACTTCTTTGACACCATCGTTCTT
>PAOC01000077.1 GCA_002708465.1 Planctomycetota bacterium | reverse complement strand
GATGACAGCGGTGACAGCGCGAGCGGCTACGTGAACAGCGTGCAGATCCGTGACGTGGCCATGCCGGCCGGCGAGATCGCGGCGCTGGGCGGGCCGACCGCGGATGGCATTCCCGTCCTCGCCGAATATACCTGCCCGATGGCGCTTCAGTGCTGCGTTGACCGCGAGACGGGCGAGGTCGGCCTCACCTGGGCGGGCGGCGAGGGCATGGATGGGCTCGAGATCTTCCGTGATGGAGAATCGATTGGCGCGATCGCCGGCGACGCGGCGTCTTTCAGCGATACCGACGCGGGCCCCGGCAGCCATGTGTACGAGCTTCGGTCTACCGGAGAAGAAAATTGCGGTAACCTGCCGCTGGTCTGCCAGGCGCTCATCTTCGATGTCGGCGACTCGATCCTCTACGAGGGTTTTGACTGCTACCGAACCGATGAAGACCTGGCGGCGGCCGGCTGGGAGTCGGTCGAGGTGAACGAGCCCCTCGAGGATCAGCGTTGGACTGTTACAAATCCTTCGAGCCGGGCCAACCCGCCCTCGGCCAATGGAATGCCGACAACCGGGGGGTTTGTTATCTCAGAATACGCGGCGGCGAGCCTTGACGTTCCGGGCAGCGGGGTCTCACATGATCTGTGGAGCCCTGTTTTCAGTGGCGCCGGCCACGAAGAGGTCTGGCTGCATTTCGACGCATCCGTTCAGCTCAACAACAACGGCGACGCGATTTTTGACGTCGACGTGACGGTGGACGATGGAGCGACCTGGAACAACGTCTTCCGCCGGATCGCTCCGGCGCGCATGGTCGAGCCTCTTCCATCGCTCGAGCTTGAAAACGCGGATGGGGCCTTTGGCAGGCTCCATATAGACCTCTCCGAGTTCGCCGCGGGCGAGGAGGCCGTACGCTTCCGCCTGCGTCATTTCGAACCCACCTGGGACTGGTGGATCGCCGTGGACAATGTCCTGGTGGACAGCAAGGCGCCCGGCGGATCGATCGAGGTGCTGCCGCTGGCCGACTTCGGCGACGAGGCCGTCCCCGATGATTGGGATGTCTATTCAGGTGACGAGTCCGATGGCCTGCGCCCGTGGAACGTCGATGACATCTGCGCGGTCTCCCTGCTGAATGCCGGCATCGGGTTTCCGGACATGGCCGATGGGCGGCAGCTCCATCACTTCGATGAGTTCTTCGCCNTGGCGGANCCTGTCTGCACCGGGGATATCATGGATGAGTACATGTCGCTGCCTCCCATGGATTGCTCGGATTACGAGGAGGTTTTCCTGCATGTCCGCTCGGCGATCATGGCCAGCGAAAGTACGCTCGCGGAGATTCTCTTGAGTCTCGATGGCGGAGAGACCTGGGAAGAGGAGCCGATCTTTACCTATTCCGGCGGAGCCCTGAGCGATCCGGAAGAGGATCCTTATTACAACGAGTTCATCTTCGAGATCCCCCGCGCCGCGGGGCAGGAAGATGTCTCCATCGCCTTCCACTATTCAACTCTCACGCTTCCGGGCGTGCAGGCCTGGTGGGCGATCGATGATGTCGCTGTCACGGCGAACGGCGCGGAGGATCCCGGTCCGGGCCCCGGCGCCGGACAGGAGTTCATCCGCGGTGACGCGGATGACAACGGCAGCCTGCAGCTGACCGATGGAATCTTTATCCTGAACTTCCTCTTCCTCGGGGGAGGAACTCCGGGCTGTACCGAGTCAGCGGATGCCGATAACAATGGCAGCATCCAGCTGACCGATGGGATCTTTATCCTGAACTTCCTCTTCCTTGGCGGCGACGCGACGCCGGCTCCAGGGGCGCTTGACTGCGGACTGGATCCCGATGAGGCGGGAACCTTCCTTGACAGCGGCTGTGAGGATTATTCCAGCTGTCCGTGATTNTTTTCACGGTTCGAGTCGCAGTGGTTTCTCCGGAAGCTCAAGGAGGTTTCCCCTCGTGAGAGGTCATCCGCAGGTCTTTCGTTTGTTCCTGGCAGCGGTCCTGTCGCTTGCCTGCTCCGCGTGCCGGCCAGGCGCCGACGATTCCTCCGGGAAGGCGGGGGGAGGGAATCCGGTCCCGAGGCTGCGGATCTACCACCAGGAATTGCCGCCTGCTGAATGCGCCGAGGAATATTCCCGGATCAAGACGCTGGGAGCGAAGCGTGATTTCGCGGCGATGGCCGGGGTCTACCCGGCTCTGCTGAACTGCCTGAGCGGCTCCTGGGGAGGCAAAGCGGATGAGCGCCTCTGCCCCTACCATTACAATCTCTGCCTGGCCCGCAACAACAGCCAGGGGCCGCTGAGGGCGCTGGCGGAGATCAACGCGGGAATCAAGGTCTGGCCGGAAAGCTTTCAGCACAGGGTTCTTCTCGCCTCGACGCTGATGCGTATCGGGGTGTCCCGTTCGACCATACCTGAAGGGACGGATGAAGCGGTTGATGCCGTCCTTGAACCCCTCTTTCACCCATTGCTGAAAGAGATGAGGATCTCGCCCGAATCGCTGCATGTGCAATGGGCCCACCTTCTGCTCAGGCTCAAGCGGACAGAGGAAGGTTTCGCCCAGATCCAGAGGGCGCTCGAGCTGCAGCCGGATCATTTCAGGGCAAGGCATCTGAAGGCCAATTTTCTCGTCGCCCTGCAGCGGGGCAGAGAGGCGGTCGCTCTCACCAGGGAGCTTCTGAAGGAACGTCCGGAGGATGGATCCCTGGAGATGATCCTGCTGAGCGGCTGCCTCGATACCGGCGAAACTGTCGAGGCGCTGGAGCTCTACGAACGGCTTCGATCCCGGGCCGGGACCGTGTTCTCCTCCCGCCTGAAGGTTAAGATCGCCGGTGGATTCAACTCTCTGAAGCGATACGCCGAGGCCCGGGGGCTTCTGCTGGAGGTGTTGATCGAGGATCCCGAGGACTCAGGCGGCCTGCACCAACTGGCGACGGCCCTGCGCGGGCTGAAAATACCGGCCGCCAGCCAGGCCTTGATTCGTCGGTCCAAGGAACTGCACGCCTATTTTTACGAGAGGCTCGAGGCTGATTCAGCCGCTCGTGGAAACCGCCTGGCCCAGNACGCCTTCAACCGGGCCAGGGCGCTCAACGAGCTGGGTCGAACAGGGGAGCTTCTCCAGGTGCTTGACAAGGCCCTGGAGGTCAAGAAAGAGCTGATTGATCTGCAGCTGATCAAGGCGGATGTTCTGTTGCGCCTCGGACGAACGGAAACGCAGCGAGTCGAGCTCGAGCGGCTGGTGCTCGCGGAGCAGTGTCCCGCCATGATCCGGCTTGTGCTTGCGAGGCTCAGGCTGCGAGCTGGTGACCGGGAGGGAGCGGCGAAGCTGATCGAGGAGCCGCGCGAGGATCTTTCCAGGCTGCTGAAAGACAGCCCCAGGCTGGGGGCCCACCTTCTTCGGATTGCCCGTGAGAGCGGGGATATAGATGAGGTCTCGAGGCTTGTCGATTTTCTTGATACGGCCGACCTGGGCTCCAACGGAAATCCGGAGGTCGCGATGTTGTGCAAGGCCGAGGTTCACCTGCGTGAGGGCAGGCTCAAGGAGGCCCGTAGTATCCTGAACAGCAACTACCGCATGCTGGAGGGCGGAGACACCTGGGCGGGAGCGCTGCGGCTCCTGGCGGGTTCGGGGAATTCCCGGGGTGAGGATCTAAGCGACCTTGTCGANCATCCNGAGGTGGCCCGGTCCGCGGCGGNCTTCAGNCACGTNGTNTCAACNCCCGCNATNGCCGACCTTCTCGAAAGGGCCGACAGGNTGAGNAGGGAGAGCGGCAAGCTCCTTGCGCGAATGCGAGGGTTCTCAGACGGNGATGTCCTGCCGCTCTGGCGCGAGCTGCTGCGGCTCTATCGTGAATCCGGAGCATCGAGAAAGGCGCGGGAGACGGCCTGGTACCTCTGGCACCTTGACCCGGGCGGGCTGGAGGCTACCCGGAGCCTGGTCAGCACCCTTCAGCGCGAGGAAGAAGTTCTCACCCGTCTCTACGTCCTTGAGAATGGTCTGAAGCGGAACCCGGCGGATGCCGGCCTCAAGGCCCTGCGTGAGCAGGTGTTTCTTTTTCTTGGGATTGGAAAACAGTGATCAAGATGAAGGACAGGGTCTCTCTTACCGGTCTGTTTACTGGAGCGCTGCTGCTGGCGGTTTTTTCCGGCTGCGGCGGGGAACCGTCCGGCGCCGGGTTGTTCAGCGATGTTACGCGCGAGCTCGGAATCGACTTTGCCATGGTCAACGGGGCCGCCGGAGAGCGCTTCGTTAACGAGACCATGGTAGGGGGGGGAGGCTGGATTGACTACGATGGAGATGGCTGGCTGGACCTCTATCTTACCAGTGGACACGAGACCCCGAAGGACGCGGAGAATCCCGGCGCGGCGAAAAATCGCCTGTACAGGAATCTCTCGGGAACCGGTTTTGAAGATGTGACCGAAAAGGCCGGGGTGGGAGACCGTCGCTATTCCAATGGCATCGCCGTCGCGGATTATGACAACGATGGCGACCAGGATCTCTTTGTCGCCAACGTCGGGCGCAGCACCCTCTACCGCAACCGGGGGGATGGCGGTTTCGATGACGTTACCGCTGTCGCGGGCCTGGAGCGTGAGGGCTTCGGCTCGAGCGCCACCTGGCTTGACTACGACAGGGACGGCCATCTCGACCTCTTCGTGGTTCGTTACCTGGAATACATCCCGCGCCTGGCGCGGCCCTGCACCGAGCGCGGCAACAGGGTCTATTGCCATCCGCGGCTCTTCAACGGCCAGGGCGACCTGCTCTATCGCAACCGGGGAGATGGCACCTTCGAGGATGTCAGCGAGAGGTCGGGGCTCTCGCTCGGGGGGCCGAACGATGGGAAGGGGCTCGGCGTCCTCGCTGCTGATTTTGATGGAGATGGCCTTCAGGATCTCTATGTCGCCAATGACACGACAGCGAATTTCCTCTGGCGTAACAGGGGAGATGGAACCTTCGTCGATGTCGCCTACGAATGGGGGGTCGCTCTCAGCTCGGCCGGCAGGACGCAGGCGGGAATGGGGGTTGATGGGGCGGACCTCAACGGCGATGGGTGGCTGGAGATCCATGTGACGAACTTCTCGAGGGAGACGAACAATCTCTTTATGCGCGAAGCGCCCGGCTCCTATACCGAGGCGGTCCAGGGCTCGAGCCTGGGGCGCTCGTTTGACCGCCTTGGATTCGGGACGGTATTCGGAGATTTCGACCTGGATGGGGACCTGGATCTCTCGATAGCGAATGGCCACGTGGATGACATAGTAGAGATCAACTCGCGCGAGACAGGGATCAGCTACCTTCAGCCTCCTGATCTTCTTCTCAACGACGGCAAGGGCCGCTTCTCCCCGGCCCTGCAACCGGGGGCGGCTTTTGGAAAGGAATATGTCGGGCGGGGACTCGCCAGCGCCGATTACGACAACGATGGGGATCTTGACCTGCTGCTGTTGACGATCGACCAGGGGGCTGTCCTGCTGCGAAACAATCAGAACAGCCGGGAGAAGACGACGTCGAATTATCTCTCCATCCGGCTGGTGGGCAGCAGGGGGNCTCGTGATGCCTACGGCAGCACGGTCGTGGTCGAGNNCGGNGGCCGGAGCCAGCACCTCCTCTGCCAGGCGGGCAGGAGCTANCTCNCCTCGGTTGATCCCCGGCTCAANATCGGGCTTGGCGACANCGCCAGGGCCGAGAAGGTGACGATCACCTGGGCGAGCGGCCAGGTGCAGGTGCTCACGGATCTCGCCGCCAACCGGCAGCTGGTGGTCGAGGAGCCCGGGGAGTAAAAACAGAGGCCCCGAAGCTCATGAGAGCCTCGAGGCCTCCGGTTGATCGCCTGGCAGGCGCCTGTCAGTTACAGGAATCCTGGCAGTCGATGATCTGCACGCAGCCAGTTCCGAGCGCGTGGCCCGGACCGCCCTGGAACAGCCAGTTCAGCGCTCCAATGCCGTCGGAGAGATCCAGCGCGCTGTCGCCGTTGAAGTCAAGACCTGCGGGACAGACAGGATCCTCTCTTCCGAGGAAGAGATATCCGAACACCGAGATCGCGTCGCTGATGTCGACTCCCGCATCCTGGTTGTAGTCACCGGGGATCTGGCCGCCGCCGAGAGCTTCCGGGGTGGCTTCCACCGCCGCCGAGCTGTCGGACTCGTTGCCCCCGGCATCTGCAGCGGTCACGGTATAGGAGTAGGTGGTACCGTTTTCGACAGCTTCATCGGTATAGGCGCTGTCGGCCAGGGCTTCAGCGATCACCGANCCGTTTCGCGAGAGACTGTAGTGACCGAAGTCGCCCTCGGCATTGTCGTCCCAATCAAGGGTCACGACACCGTCACCGGCCTCGGCCGTCAGGCCCGTCGGGATCGCCGGGGGAGTAACGTCGGGGACCACCGAGAAGCTGCAATTGCCAAGCTCCGGTCGGATCGTCGCGCCTTCCCAGGTAGCGACGTTTTGGACCGGCTGGCCTTCGCCGGAGAGTCCCTCGCGGTAGGCGAGACTCACCGAGCTGTCAGCGTCGCCTACACTGCCTTCGACCGTGACGGTGGCGATGCTGGAGCTCGCGTTGGGAGGCAGCGAGGCCGACGAAACGAAGGAGACGACAACGGCGCTGATGGCGCCCTCGTTTCCATCTCCCGAGGTGATCTCGTTGATCTGGAAGCCGCTATTCTCTACCACGCCGCCGGCATCGGTGCCCTCGGTGGTGATCGCGGTGATGCTGGCGCCCTCGGCGATGACTCCGACCGACCAGCTCTGGGCTCCGGATTCGGAGCTGTTGTCCTGGTCTCTCAGGACCAGGTCAACGGTGGTCGAGTAGGGGTTTCCGCTGAAGCCGGAGACCTCGTCACAGCCGGCGAAGCCAAGGCTGTAGGAGGGAGGTCCCACGACACACGGTTTGCTACAGGCATCTCCAGCCCCGTCACCGTCGCAGTCTTCCTGCCCGGGGTTCGACTCGTCAACGCAGTTGTCGACATCATCGTTGACGCCATCTCCATCCGTGTCGACAGGGCACGGCTCGCTACAGGCATCTCCAACGCCGTCACCGTCGCAGTCTTCCTGTCCGGGGTTCGAATCGTCAACGCAGTTGTCGTCATTGTCGTTGACACCATCTCCATCCGTGTCGGCAGGCTCGGGAGGTATGGCTGACTGGACCGAGAGAGTGTAGGTACCAGAGCTGCTACCCCAGCCGTGTACGAGAATGTAGTAGATGACATCCACTTGAGAAACCCAGGTAACACTAGACTGGAGGCCGCAGGAGTCATCGTTGTTCGTAACGCAGCCCAGCGCTCCGCAATCACCTGCGAGTCCGCCGCTGAAGAGACTCAGGCGGGTGTCGTAGGTGCTGCCGCAGGTCTGCACTGTCATGGACTCACCCGTCCCGGCCACCATGTACCAGACTCCCGGCGCGTTGCTTGGGCCGCAGGAGGCGTCCTCGGAATCGGGTGTCGCAGNGATTGTGCTGCCACCGCCGTTCCACAGCAGGCCTCTCCGTCCGAATCCGATGGAGCGCTCCTCTAGGGTGACCTCTTCGGCACTCCTGCATGTATCGTTAGCAGGGGCGGGAGGAGCCTCGGATTCGGTGACTGTCAAGGTGTAGCTGCCGCAGGAATTGGCGCCTGTTCTTTCGAAGATGCAGAAGTAGTAGGTTCCCGCGGACAGGTTTCCGGACAGGCAGGAGTTCTGCGGGTTGATACCCAACGCACTCCAGGACGCACAGTTCGTGTTGCTGCCTATTCCCCCGCAGCCGGCGTTCATTACTTCCATGAAGGTATCGCAGGATCCGGATGTGGTGAAGGTTACATTTCCGGCAGCCCTTTTGATGTACCGGACGATCTCGTAGCGCCGGCCGTTTCCAAGCGTGCAGTCGCTTGTATTGATCGTGCCTGTGTAGGGCTGACCGTCGCTTACGTCGCCTCTGCGGCAATTGACGCAATCCTGCGCCGCCAGGGGCAGGTCTACCAGGAAGAGACAAAGAGCCAGGAGGGTTGACAGTCCACACAAACGAACGCTACTCGCGCATCGAGTATTCTTCATACCTTGCTACTCCAAAAGAAAAAGAAAAAAGCTAACGTCAGACCAAAANATTAACAGGTATTAGATATGAGAAATCGGTCTCAGTAAAACAATCTTTCAACGGACCTTCGCCGCCAACCGGCAACTGGNGGTCGCTGCCAACCGGCAGCTGCCGGTCGAGGAGCCCGAGGGGTAAAAAAACAGAGGCTCCGAAGCTCATGAGAGCCTCGGAGCCTCCGGTTGATCGCCTGGCAGGCGCCTGTCAGTTACAGGAATCCTGGCAGTCGATGATCTGCACGCAGTCACCTCCGAGCGCGTGCGCCGGGCCGCCCTGGAACAGCCAGTTCAGCGCCCCAATGCCGTCGGAGAGATCCAGCGCGCTGTCGCCGTTGAAGTCAAGACCTGCAGGACAGTCGGGTGCCGTTCTTCCGAGGAAGAGATACCCGAACACCGAGATCGCGTCGCTGATATCGACTCCGGCGTCCTGGTTGAAGTCACCGGGGATCTGGCTGCCGCCAAGAGCTTCCGGGGTGGCTTCAGCCGCCGCCGAGCTGTCGGACTCGTTGCCTCCGGCATCTACAGCGGTCACGGTATAGGAATAGGTGCTGCCGTTTTCGACAGCTTCATCGGTATAGGCGCTGTCGATCAGGACTCCAGCGATCACCGAGCCGTTTCGCGAGAGACTGTAGTAGTCGAAGTCGTCCTCGGTATTGTCGTTCCAATCAAGGGTCACGACACCGTCACCGGCCTCGGCTGTCAGGCCCGTCGGGATCGCCGGAGGCGTAACGTCGGGAACCACCGAGAAGCTGCAGCTGCCAAGCCTTGGGCGGATCGTCGCGCCTTCCCAGGTAGCGACGTTCTCGACCGGGCGGCCCTGTCCGGAGAGCCCCTCGCGGTAGGCGAGACTCACCGAGCTGTCAGCGTCGCCTATACTGCCCTCGACTGTGACCGTGGCGATGCTGGAGCTCGCGTTGGGAGGCAGCGAAGCCGACGTTGCGAAGGAGACGACAACGGCGCTGATAGCGCCCTCGTTTCCATCTCCCGAGGTGAGCTCGTTGATCTGGAAGCCGGTATTCTCGATCACGCCGCCGGCATCGGTGCCCTCGGTGGTGATCGCGGTGATACTGGCGCCCTCGGCNNTGACTCCGACCGACCAGCTCTGGGCTCCGGATTCGGAGTTGTTGTTCTGGTCGNNGAGGACCAGGTCAACGGTGGTCGAGTAGGCGCTTCCNCTGAAGCCGGAGACCTCGTCACAGCCGGCGAAGCCAAGNCTGTAGGAGGGAGGTCCATCGGCNTCGCCGTCGATGNTNACNCTGACGTCNTCGATNCCCCACCACCAGGTGTTGCTGCCGCTGTAGCGGAAACCGAAGCTTACGCTCGCTTGTCCAACGGCTCCAGGTACCGAGAAGGAGCGCCTGGCGAAGAACGGATCTTCACCGGCATCGGCGAGGGCTCCACGCTGGTAGGAGAAGATCACCTCCCAGGNCGCGCCATCGTCGTAGCTGACCAGGACCTCNTGCGTAGCCGCGGAGGTCCAGACGGTCTCGTCGCTGAACTGCAGGTAGACGCCCTGGGCGGCTGAACAGTCNAGCGNCGGGGTGGCAAGGATCTCGTCCTGTTCCGCCGGGTCCGGATCGCAGTCGGCGTCCATGATCGCGAAGGAACCGTCGAGNCTTGACGCTCCNTGTCCATCCTGGTGGGGGAACCCATCGTCGCCATGNGCGCGACCGCAGGGATCGTTGGTCGTCCAGGTGCTGTCGCCGCTGTCGGCGTTGGGGCCAAGCAGGCTCCAGTCGGCGGGGATGCCGTCGTCGAANCCTTCCGACAGGAGGGTGACGTTGCCGCCCNGGGGCGGCGNGACATCATCNACNAGGACGTCGTCGATGGCGATCCACCAGTCCCATCCCGGCTCGAAGTGGCGTACGCGCAGTCGCACCTCGGGCTGGCCGGCAAGGTCNGAGAGNTCGACATCGAGCTGNCCGAAGTAGCCATCGGAATTNGAGGTCGAGGCCGCGGGCTCGGCGGTCCTGCTGGGGGCGATCCGGCGGAACACGTTGGTCCAGGATCCGCCTCCGTCCGCGGAGGCGTCGATATCGAAGATCGCGGTGCCGTTGTTGTTGAGTACGGCGCTGACGGCCATGTGCAGCCAGGCGCTGTCGGNTCCCTCGAGGCTGAAGATCGGGCTCCAGATNTCCCAGCTTCCGCCGGAACCCTGGGCGATGTCNCCGCCGCCCNNNTCGTTGTCGGAGATNAGGTACTGGCCGCTTGACGGCGAGCCGTCGGCGGTCGGNGGGTTGGCTTTACGGCCGCTGATGACGCTGAATCCGCTGGCGTCCTCAGGGGTGTTGACGTGGTCCCTGAACCAGCCGCCATCGACCTCGAGGGCGACATCGTCGGCGTAGCTTTCGAAGTCGTCGGCGAAGAAGACCGCTCCGGTCGACAGCGTGGCGCTGCCGCTGACCGAGCAGTCATCGGCGCCTGCGCGCGAGACGGTGAAGTCGANCCTGCCGCCTTCAGGCGCCTCGATGGTATAGGANCGATCGCCGGTGGTGGNGGCGACCTCGCCACCGACAGAGACCTCGAACTCACCGCCGGGNNCGGGAGAGTCCCAGGNCANNGCGATGGTGCCCGCGACGTGGTCGGCGTTGACCGAGGTCAGGGAGATACAGTCGGCCTCTTCGGCAGTCACGTTGAGGGTGAAATTACCCGAGTTGGAGCTGAAGCCGTGAACCAGGATGTAGTAGGTGACACCCGTTTCACCGACCCAGTCGACCACCGACTGCAGGCCGCAGGAGTCGTCATTGCCCTGGAGGCAGGTTACCGCGCCGCATTCGCCGGTGTAGACACTCAGCTTGGTATCGTAGGTGCTGCCGCAGAGGGAGGCGGACATGGCGCCGCCGNGGCCTTCAGCCGTGTACCACAGGCCNGGCGCGNTGCTGGNGCTGCAGTCGGCGTTCTCTGGATCGACAGAGGCGCCTTCAGCCGTGGTTCCTTCGACGGTTGCCGGTAGGTCAAGAGCGATTGCCCCCTGGCAGCCGTCGTTTTCCTGGCTGCAGGCATCTCCGAGGCCTCCGCCATTCTCGTTTTCCTGGTCCGGGTTAGCTNTGGAAGGACAATTGTCACAGGCATCACCAAGACCATCTTCGTCCTGGTCTTCCTGCTTGGGGTTGGCGTCATTGATGCAATTGTCATCGGGATCGCCAACGCCATCGTTGTCCTGGTCTTCCGGCGCGGGCGGTAATTCGGTGGTGACCCTGAGCTCATACTGGCCGGATCTGTTGCTGAAGCCGTGGACGAGGATGTAGTAGGTCTTACCAGCCTCTGTATCCCAGTTGATTGTGGAAAGACAGCACGTGCTGGCATTGCTGCAGGCGTCATCATTCTNAGGTGACACAGGAGAGNGCGCCGCATTCTCCTTCGAACAATGACAGNCGGGTGTCGTATAGACTCTGAACGCCGCAGGTCAGGGCGCNCATGGCCTCGCCATTTCCTACCACGCTGTACCAGACGCCCGGGGCGTTGCTGTTTCCGCAGCTGTCGTTCTCCGGATCATCCGTCATGGCAGCTGTGCTTCCAACTACCTCCGTGTACAGAATAGCGGCTCCAAGGGCATTGCCTTCTTGATCAAGGGTGAGGGCGATCGCGCCCGAACACTCATCATTGTTATCACAGGCATCTCCGATACCGTCCCCGTCTTCGTCTGCCTGGTCGG
This sequence comes from Planctomycetota bacterium, assembly GCA_002708465.1. Next base: position 688 of record PAOC01000077.1, on the reverse strand, counting down.
GGTTGGCATTGTCGACGCAATTGTCATCAGCATCTCCGACCCCGTCCCCATCGGCATCGTCCTGCTCAGGGGGCAGCCCCGCGGTGAGGTTCAGCGCGTAGGGTCCTGTACTTGTGCTGAAGCCGTGAACGAGGACGTAATAGATCACGTCTCGCTCGGAATTCCAGCTCGAGCTTGACTGGAGGCCGCAGGAGTCATCGTTGCTCGTAACGCAGGCCAGGTTCGCGCAATCTCCATCGAGTCCGCCGCTGAAAACGCTTACGCGGGTATCGTAGGTGCTGTCGCAGAGGGATGCTGTCATGCGTGCGCCATTTCCGATCACTATGTACCAGACGCCGGGCGCGTTGCTCGGCCCGCAGGAGCCATTTTCGCTATCCGGGGTGGCTGCGGTGGTGTCGCCGTCGGCGGTGGCGCCGAGGCCGATCACATTCAACCCTCCTCCGAATCCGCCTGCAAACCGTTCTTCGAGGACCAGCTCCTCGGCATCGATGCAGACATCGTTGTCGGGCGCCGGCCCGACTTTAGCCTCATCGACCGTCAAGGTGTATTGTGCACAGGAATTAGCGCCTGATCTTTCGAAGATGCAGAAGTAGTAGGTTCCCGCGGGGAGGTTCCCGGTCAGGCAGGAATTCTGCGGGTTGATACCCAATGCATTCCAGGCTCCACAGTTCGTGTTGCTGTTCATTCC
>PAOC01000004.1 GCA_002708465.1 Planctomycetota bacterium | reverse complement strand
GGCCGCGTCCCAAGGGCGTCTGAACATCCGAAAATGTTCTGCCCCAGTCAGGTAAACCGAATATAAAAATTGGTTTATAAAATGTAAAGCACATTTTCGGAATTTGATTTTATCCAAACTATTTAAATAAAAGTAGTTACGCATTCCTTACTGCCCCTTAAAACACGCTGTTTCAAAGCACAATAGAGTGTTGTGGAGAGATAAATAAGCCACTATCCCTTGTGACTTTGGTGCCGAGGCAACCCCCTGGGCCTCGAAAACGACCAGCTGAGTCAGGATCGATATGAAATCGATCCGAAACAAGAATTATCGGACCATCAACGGCCTTTGACGAGGAGAGGAAGGACTCCCCCGCCAAGCGAGTTTCTCCGGCCAGAAGAGATCCGCTTTCACCCGTTGAGAATGCTGACGATTTCCCGGAGACTCCGACCCTCGTCCTTGAGCTTGATGATCCTCTCGATCCTGGGAAACACCTTCTCGCTGTACAAACGGTGACCCGACTCTGTACGCTCGGCTTCTGTTATAAGTCCGAAGGTCGTATAGTTGTGGATGGTCTGACGAGTAAGACCGGTATACCGCATGACCTCGCCGATCTTGTAGAGCTTCTTAGGAATCACCGGGTCTCGACCCAAACTATTGGAGTTACTTTTGAAAACAAGTTTCTCTCGCTGCCTGAGCAAGACTTTAGCCGATGACCGCAGAGGGAATAAACCCTTTACCTGGAGCCAAGCCTGACTGTGAATAAAAAAACCAAGAAGAAGATCGAGGTGTTGAGAAAGAAGCTGGACAGCCTGAGAAGGCAACTTGCAGGCGCGAAGAAGCAGACCGACGAACCCGGAGAGGTGGAGCGCCTGAGCTCAGAGGTAGAGCAGATAGAGGGCGCGCTCACCGAGCTCAGAAACAGCTGAGCTTACCAGCAGCCAGCCGAGTAACCGCGGCCGGGCGCAACGAAGCAGGGGCCGCCCCTCTTCCTGCAGCCAACGAGAAAGAATCAAAATGAAGCGAACATGGCTCGCACTTCTCCTGGCGGCATCGCTGCCGCTCTTTGCACAAGAGAGAGACTGGCCTCCATCAAAAGACCTGACGGACAAAGGCAAGCGACTCAAAAGCCCAACGGCCGGCGGAAGACAGCTGGAAGTTTTTCAGCATGGGGTAAGGCCAGGGTGGGGATACAAGGCGCCCCAACGGGATACGTTTGTCGTGATCCATCCAAAGAAGGCCCAGGAACAGGCGCGGCTTTACGTAGTCCTTCATTCGGCCGGACACGATGTCATCTCGTGTGTGCAATGCACACGTACTGTCGGCAATCATGACATCTATCACTCGCCGGATGACTTCTACGCGCTCTATCTCGACTGCCGCGCCAACCGCGGCGACTGGTGGTGGGGCGGCNTGCATCGAAGGGATGCTCGTCTCACAAAGAAAAACTCCGGGGCCAACCCTGTCCCGGTGGAAAAACGNGTCATCGANACGGNCAACTGGGTCATCAGAAAATACCAAATCGATAAGAACCGCGTGTATCTCTGCGGAAACTCGATGGGCGGCAGCGGGACGCTCGGAATCGGGATGCGCCGAGGCGATGTCTTCGCGGCGATCAAAGCNAATGTTCCCGCCGGAATTGAGCACGTCTCGCATCGCATGGGCTTCCCTCCCCAGGCCGTTCCACAGGATGTCAAGCTGCCCGACCCCCCGGTCGTGATCAACTATTCCGCCCAGAACGACGGATGGTCCGCCGGCCATGACCTCTTCGCGAAGTCCATGAACGATCGACACTACGCGTTGTTCTTCTATTGGGGGCCCTTCGGCCACGCCAACAANCACGCNAGAATCAGCAAGGTCAACGACCTGATCAACTCTTTCGACTGGCTGGAGGTCAGGAAGAACGAAGCCTATCCCGTGTTCACCAGGGCCTCGACCAACGACCAACTGCCGTGGCCGAACGATGTGCGCAACAAGGCCTCCGGCCAGGTCAACGCGTTCTTCCGCTGGAAGAACCTGGAGGACAAGAGCGATCAGCTCCGGATATCGCTCTTCCTGGTGACCGCGAAACAGCTTGAGACAGCCTTCGANATACCAGGATCCTCGATGGCGGATGTCTCCATCCGCAGGATCCAGAACCTGCGGATCAAGCCCGGTGAAGCCTTCAAATGGTCTTTCGGCAAGGCGAAAGGCGAGGGAGTAGCCGCTGCTGACGGACTGGTCACGATCCCCGGACTGAAGATCACGGCCCGCCCGACAACCCTGGCCATCAACCGTTAACCCTCAGCCAGGCCATGAAACATCTACCCCTGCTGGAACAGAGAAAGATTGAGGCGGGGGTTCTCGCGCCGATCATCCGCGCCTTCGAAGAAGAGCTCGGCAAAGCGAAAACACACGAGCTGGTGGGCAAGGTAATAAGGGGGCTGGCCAGGGAAGCCGGCGAGGGCATCGCGGATGAGCTNGAAGGGACGCCGATGGAAAAAATAGCCGCGCTGCTCCCTCGGTTCAACGAAGGAGATGCCCTTGAAATAGATGTCCTCAAACAGGACGCCTCGCGCTATGAATTCAACGTGACCCGCTGCCGCTTCGCGGAGTTCTACAAAGAGNTGGGGATCCCTGAACTGGGCCGGCTGCTGTCCTGCAACAGGGACTTCGCCCTGAGCGAAGGGATCAGCTCCGAGCTCGAGCTCGAGCGCTCGCAGACCATCATGGAAGGAGCCCCCCACTGCGACTTCCGCTTCCGGCTCAAAGACCCGCCATCGAAAGACAAGGACTGAGAGACCATCATGGCATTCGCGCACTTCACCCTGGCCACCACGGACCCGCAAAAGACGGGAGGCTTCTTCGAGGCCACCATGGGCTACAGGCAGATCGAAACACCGGAAAATTCGCCTCGCGACCTCTGCTGGCTGGAGATCGCCCCGGAACAACAGATCCACCTGGTGCGGGTCGACGACTTCAAGATCTCAGCGCATGAGAAAGAGTTCGGCCGCCACATCGCTCTCTTTCATGACCTCGAAGACTTCGATGGACTCAAGCAACGCCTGGTGGACAACGGCGCCCGCCTCGTCGAACCCCTGCGAGAGACGCCCCACCAGCGCTTCTTCTTCGAGACCCCCGAGGGCTATCTCTTCGAGGTCATCGAGAACCCCTGAGCTCCTCCCGGGCCCGCCTGTAGGCCTCGAAGAGCTCCGCCGCATAGGCGACATAGTCAAAATCAATGTCGGAGGCCACTGTCTGGATCAAGGCCCAGAGGGTTTCTCGCAGGAGGGAGACGGCCTTCAGGATGCTGACCTGCCGGGCAGCCGCCGGATCTTCACCACCGAAATATGCCGCCAGCAGAAACCCCTCCTCGCCTGGCCCCAGGCCGCAATTACCGCTGACCCCGGCGAGATCGAACAGTGGATTGCCCATGCCGCCATATTCCCAGTCCACCAGCCAGAGGCTTGCCCCATCATCGAGGATATTCGCCGCCAGCACATCATTGTGACAGAGAGCCGGCCTGAACGGCTCGAGCTCTTCCGAGAGGCCATCGAGATCCTCCAGGATGCCATCGAGCTGATCCGGCAGCACCGCTCCCAGTTCCTTCGCGTTACCGACATAGGTCCGGATGGTCTGGAAAGGACAAAAATAGAGCAGCTCACCTCGAAGCTCGGCACGCGACTCATGCAGCCCACGCAGCAGTCGGGCAAGCCGCTCCAGGGTCGCCTCTTCCCTGACATCCGGGTCATCGAGGGTTCTACCCTCGATGTACTCGCTCACCAGCACCCCCTCCTCGTGGTAGACGATTGCCGGCGCGACACCGATCGAAGCGGCCGCGGCCTGGCAGGCACGCTCATTGGCCCGGTCGATACCCAGCACCTTCCTGTCCTCACAAACGCGCGCCATGCGTTTTCCGGCGGAGCAGCTGACCTTGTAATTCCGGTTGGTAATTCCACCGGGCAGCTCCTCGAGTTCAACGCCTGAACCCCAGCACGGAAGAGAGAGGATTCTCTCTTTACTCATCTGCCCTGGCCTTCCGCGCTCCAGGGATCTCGAAGACACCCCGCATCTTCATGACACGTCCTCGCCACTCCAGCGCCCATCGACCAGTCGGTACAGGCCGGTCCCGGGATTCCTGTCGCCAAGCTCCACCGGAAGCCTGTCGGCACGAACATTGTCATAGCACTCCAGCGCGGCGAAGCGGCGGATGGAGCCGGGTATTCCCACCGCCGTGAAGCCGGGATGCCCAGTGGCGGGGAACGGCCCGCCGTGATTCATCGCCGAGCTGACCGCCACGCCGGTGGGCATCTTGTCGTTGAGAAGCCTCCCCACGCAACTGCGCAGGTTCCTGGCGATCGAGGCGTAGAGAGCATCATCTCCACCCTCGGTACAGGAATAGATAGAGCCTGTCAGGTTCCCCTCAAACACCTTGCTGATCTCGATCAGCTCCGCCTCATCGGCGGCCTCGACAATCAGCCCGGCATTGCCAAAGGCCTCGCGCTGCAGAGCCTCGGGCTGCCGGAGAAAGCTCTCGCCGGAAACCTTGAGAAGCGTATTCTGAAAACGGAAGCCAGCACCATCNACCGGAGCGCCGCCGGTCAGCAGTTCGGCCCCGCACGCCGCAAGCGCTTCGACCGACTCACCAAGACCAGAGACCACCCTCTCACCAAGAAGACAGCCGGGCTCGGTCTCTTCAAAACCAGCCGTCGCCCCGGAGATGAATTGCCTCGAAGACTCTGATGCGACCACCACTGTAATACCCGGGTTGGTACAAAACTGTCCGGCGCCCATCAGGACGGACGTAACATACTCGCCAACCAACTCCTCTCCACGCGACTCGAGAGCGCGCGGGAGAATAAAGATGGGGTTGATGCTCGACAGCTCGAGATAAATCGGCTTGCCGGCCTTGTCGGCCGCGGCCTTCAGGGTGAGGCCGGAGGAACGGGCGCCGGTATAACCCGTGGCGCCAATCGCCGGATGGGAGACGAGAAGCTCTCCATCCTCATGGCTGAGCCGGTAGAGCATCTGCACCGTTGCCGGAGGCAGGCCCGCGTCTTCCAGGGCGGCGTGAGCCTGCTCGGCCAGCAGCCGGGAGGTCCCGGGATGACTCGAATGCGCCTTGGCGATGACCGGGTTCCCTGCCGCGATCGCGGCGGCGAAATCACCGCCTGAGATACCGTTGAAAGCCAGGGGGAAATTGTTCGGTCCGAATATCGCGACGGCGCCGCCGAGCGGCCCCAGCCGCGAGCGAATATTTGTTTCTGTATCAATGGTCGCCTCCATCCAGGTGCCCTCGCGCGCCGCCGCGGCGGCCTGGCGAAGCTGTCCCGTCGTCCGGGGGAGCTCGACATCCCGCAGCCGCGGGGACAGGGGCAGGCCGGTCTCTCGGCTGGCCATCTCGGCGATCTCATCCGCATTGGCATCGATCCTGTCCGCATAGGCCTCGAGGAAAGCGGCCCGCGCACCAGCCTCAAAATCGAGAAGCGCATCGGCTGCACCGGCAGCGGCCTCGACGGCGGCCTCCAGGTCAGCTCTCGAGCTCACGGGGTAATCACCCTCAATCGGTTNTCCTGTAGAAGGGTCCATCGCCTGGAAAGAACCCGCCGCATCAGCCTCTCNCCACTGNCCGGCGAGCAGGACTGGAAAGTTCGTCATTGCCGACCTCGCTCTCTTTGAACGCCACTGAATTCGTAAAAGGCCCGATATCCTAAAGAATCCGCGCCTTTTCATCCATCCACAGAACGCCTCTAAACTCCCGTTCTTCGCCGGCTCAACAGGCTGAAACCCCGCTCACAAGATTCCCGATTTTTTAGACAGACGCTCGTAGAGCAAATGTAGAATAGATGCTTGGGTCTCATTCGTTTCTCGAATGGCTTACACGAAATGAAAAAATACCTGGCCATCCTGTTCATATTCCTCTTCGGCCTCCTGGCCGGCGTCTGCATCCGCTACCAGGATCGGATCGCGCTGGCCATCGATCTTGCCCCGGCCAGCGGAGGAGATATCAACGCCGACGGAATGGTCAACATCACCGATGCCGTCTACCTNTTGACCTTCCTCTTNTCCGGTGGTGAGCCTCCGCCCCCCCTGCCGGAATCGCGTCCGGTAACNACCCTCTACGTCACCAGGCATTTTGAGAAGGGACCGGGAAATGATCCTGGATTGACCGAGGCCGGCCAGCGNCGGGCGCGGCTNCTGGCCCAGATGCTGGCCAACGCCGAGCTTTCCTGCTTTATCACCAGCGAGCTCCGCAGAACCATCGAAACCATCACTCCACTGGCGGAGAGCTACGGAGTAACCGAAGACGATTTCCAGANAATTGGCGATATCNACGCCGTGGTCGATTATGTCCGNTCCCTGCCGCAGGGCTCCAACGCCATCCTCTCGCACCACAGCTTCACCCTGCACCAGATCCTCACGGGTCTCTGTGTACCCGGNCACGANAGCATCCGCATCAGTGGAAGCGCCTACGATAANCTCCTGATCGTCCTCTTCCCGGCCGGCGGCACCCCGAAGCTGCACCACCTCAAGCACGGCGAACTCCCCGCCCCCTGCCCGGAGGTCGAGCCTGTCCCGGAGCTGCCGGAGCGAAACTNACCCGATCCGCCGCGGGCAACGNCCTGGAAAAATCACCCTTTCGCCAGGCGATAGTCACTCTGCTGGTGGAAGCCATCGATCTTCAGGACGCCTTCCGGATGCGCCTCGAGAACACTCCAGGCATTGTTGCCTTTTGAAAGAGCTCCCTCGATGAGAGCCGCCAGCGTCACATAGTGCACAGAACCGATGACCTTGTGATCATTGACATGGTTGTGTCCCTGGAAAACCGCCAGCACTCGGCCGGAACCTTCAAGAATTTCTCTCACCTTCGCGGCACTGCGAACCCCGTAATTCCCCCCCACGTCGAGACGCTGATGGGCAAAGACAATGGTCGGCTTTCCCGTCTTCTTCAGATCTGCGGCCAGCCATTTTCTCTCCTCTGGCGGAATCTCGGTATCGGTCCACTTGAAATTTTTTCGTCCGTAGGGAACTCCATCGGCCCGGAAGCAGGCATCNAGAACCACAAAGTGGAACTCGCCCCGGTCAAAAGAGTAGTAGGCTCGCTTCGACTTTTTCCGCTGGCCGCAGCTCGCGAGAAACTCCTCCTTCTTCAACCTGGAGACGCAGTGGTTCCCGAGAACGTAATGGCGGTCTCCCTTGAAGCGGGAGAACTCCGCCTCGATCTTNCGCACATAGTCGAGCTCCTTCTCGAGCGTGGGAGCCTCATCGACAAAATCTCCCAGCTCGACCGCGAAGTCCGCCTTCACCCCGTTGAAATGGTCCACCGCCGGGCGGATCTTGCGCAGGGAGTCACGGTAATGACGATTGCCCGCGGTGGCCTTCTCCGCATAGTGCAGATCCGTGATGAGGCCGATCTTCAGCAGGGGCCTCGACCTCTCCGCGAGAACCCTGCCAAGNGCGGCCCCGCCGGGNCCCAGGAAGAGGCTGCCGCCTGCGAGNGCGGCTCCCGCGAGAAGCCCCCNCCGACTGACGAACCCCCTGCTGCCGTAAGCTGTACTTCGGTCGTTCTTCTGCATGGATGCGCTCCCGGTATGGTGAAACGAGCTGCGGCCTCAACCCGCCTTAATCTACACCGTCGCCGGCGCCTCGGCCACATCCGAGCCGCCTGATGGCATAAAGTCGCCCGGAGTTGAACTTGCCCACGGATTCTCTGTCCATGTTAGGATCGAATCCATGACCAGCGGAAAGCCAGACGGCCTGTTTACCGGTTTCGGATTCGGAGCAATCCAGGCCGGGCTCTTCACCCTTGAGGCTCTGCGGAAAAACGCCTTCGAGCAGGTAGCTGTCTGTGAAATATCGGAGCCCCTGGTAGAGAGNGTTCGGCAGAACGGCGGACTCTTCACGGTTAACGTCGCCCATGAAAATGGAATCGAGACGGTNGAGCTGGGGCCCGTAGAGATCCTGAACCCAAACTCCGAGGCCGACCGAGAGCTGATCGTAGAGAGGCTCGCCCGCTCCAGCGAGGCGGCCACGGCTGTGCCCTCGGTAGACATCTATACCGCAGGGGGAGCCGGCAGCATCCAGGGACTCCTGGCCGAGGCTCTGCGATCAGAGAGGAAGNCTCCGCTNGTGGTCTATACGGCCGAGAACAACAATCGGGCCGCGGAGATCCTTGAGGAGGCCGTACGCGCAGNGGCAGGACTTCCCCATCGGCTCTTCGACGAGAGAATTTCATTCGTGAATACGGTGATCGGAAAAATGAGCGGCATCATCTCCAACCCGGAAGAGATCACCGCCAGGGGAATAGCGCGGCTGACCCCGGGACACGACTCCGCGATCCTGGTAGAGGAATTCAACCGGATCCTTGTTTCAACCCCGAGCGGAGACCANGCNGCCGACTGGCGGCCGGCCTTCACGAGCTTCGAGACCAGGAGAGAGCTGCTGCCCTACGAGGAAGCGAAGCTCTACGGACACAATGGCGTCCACGCCATGGGCTCCTACATGGCCAGCCTTCTCGGAAAAACCCGCATGGATGAGCTCGGTCTGGTTCCCGGCGCGGTTGCTTTTCTTGAGCGCGCCCTTGTCGACGAGGCCGGGGCGGCCCTGCTCCGCAGGCACGCAGGTATAGATGAACTCTTCACCCCGGAGGGCTTTGCCGAATACGCCGCCGNGCTGATCCCCAGGATGCTCAACCCGCACCTCGGCGACCTGGTGGCCAGGGTGGCCAGAGACCCCGAGAGAAAGCTGGGGTGGAACGACCGACTCGTTGGAACACTCCGCCTGGGCATCGAAACCGGGGTGGACATGCNGCGCTTTGCCCTCGCAGCGGCAGCCGCGCTGCGTTATCTCGCCCCCTCGGCGGCAGACCCTGCGACAGCCCTGGAATGCATCTGGAAAAAGGACATGCCGCCGGAAAAAGAGGCCGCCGTAATTTGCCCTCTCATTGAAGCCGCCCATGAAAAGTTGAGTACTGCGAGGGTCGAAGATCTTTTTACTTCGCCCGAAGTCTTCGATTCGTAGATAATCCCTCCTGCGGAAAATCACCCCAGAGAGCNAAAAAAATGGCTCACCCAATCCTGATGCCCAAAGCCGGACAGAGCATGACCGAGGGCAAGATCGTCACCTGGCTGAAAAAAGAAGGCGACCCTGTCGAGAGAGGCGCGCCTCTGCTCGAAATCGAAACGGACAAGGCTAATCTTGACGTCGAGGCGACCGAGGAGGGCATCCTGCGCCTGATCGCGCACCAGGAGGGCGAGACCGTTCCCGTGCTGACCGTCATCGGCGTCATCGGCGAACCTGATGAAGAAATTGATCTCGATGCCCTGCGAAGCCAGCATGAGAAGCCGGCGGAGGAGACGAACGAAACCGAAAAAAAAGCGGCGGCCCCCGCTCCCGCTGAAAAACCCCGCCCCCTGAAGGCGGCGAAGACCGAGGGGGAAGAGAAGAGCTCGCCGCCGCAAGCGGCTGCGGCGGGAGCCTCAGCCTCGGTGACAATCGTCCGCCAGCCCGCCCCGAGACTGGATGACGGCAGGCGGGTCGCCGCCTCGCCACTGGCCAGGCGGCTTGCATCAGAACGTGGAGTTGACATCCGCTCTCTGGAGGGAAGCGGCCCTGGCGGCCGGATTCTCAAGCGCGACGTCGAGCAGGCGCCGACAAATGGACAGACGGGCGGAGCCGCGCCGGCCGCACAGCTCACCTACCCCGAGCCTGTAAAGAGGCCGCCCGCGAAGGTGGCCCTCGACGGTATGCGCGGAGCCATCGCCAAGGCTCTCCAGCACTCCAAGAGCACCATTCCTCATTTTTATACGACCATCGCGATCGACATCTCCGAAGCTCTGGCGCTGAAGACCTCCCTGGCAGCCAACGGTGTCCGGGTNACGATCAATGATCTCGTCCTGAGAGCCTGCGTGCTCGCCCTGACCGATGAGCCCGGAGTCAACTGCCGTGTAGCAGAGGATCACATCGAGTACCCCGAGGAAATCAACCTGGGCATCGCCGTCGGCAATGACGACGGCCTGGTGGTGCCGGTAGTCCTCGGCGCCCAGGCCCANGACCTGGAAGCTCTCGCGGCCGAGACCGGGAGAGTCATCGAGCAGGCCAGGGCGGGCAAGCTCACCGGCAGCGGCCAGGGTACCTTCACGATCTCCAACCTGGGGATGTTCGGTATCGAGTCCTTCACCGCCATTATCAACCCTCCGGAGGCGGCCATCCTTGCCGTTGGAGGAATTCACCAGGAGGCGGTTCCGGCCGGCGACGGATTCGTATCCAGACCGCTACTCAGGGTGACGCTGTCCTGTGACCATCGGGCCATCGATGGATTCATCGCAGCCCGGTTCCTGTCGCGTATCCGGTTCTTACTCCAGACCGCGAGGCTCTGAGAGCGACGGCTCGAAGACCNGCTCCTCNCTGAGAGCTCGATGGANNTCGGCAATCCCGCCGCCCACCNCGAGCCGCAGCGGCAGGCCCAGGCAACGCTGCAGCTCTTCGTGCACCANGGCGCGAAGCTCCNCGNGCGAAGGCAGCCTGTCNNCGGGCAGTTCCTNTTGAAGACTCGTAACTCCCGCATCGGAAATCCCGCAGGGAACGATGTCCCCGAAACCCCTGAGATCATTCCTGAAGTTGAGNGCGAAACCGTGGGAGGTGATCCAGCGATTGCAGCGCACTCCCATGGCGGCGATCTTTCGCGGCGGCGAGCCAGCGATCCAGACACCTGTCCGCTCCTCAATCCGGACACCCTCCAGGCCAAGCCGGCCCAACACTCCGATAATCCCGTCTTCGAGAGNGCGCAGGTAGAGATGNATATCTCTACGGCAGNACGTGTCATCCAGGTCNACAACGGGATAGCCGACCANCTGCCCAGGCTCGTGGCAGGTAATATCGCCTCCCCTTGGAGTCTGGACAACAGCCACTCCGNCNGCCTCGAGGTCCTCTNNCCGCAGAAGCAGGTGATCTGACCCGCCGGAGGTTCCCAGGGTGATCGTTGGNGGATGCTCCAGCAACCAGAGGAGATTTTCAAGACTCCCCNCCTGCCGTAACCCGACCAGGATTTCCTGGACCGACACCGAATACCGATAATCAACGAGCAAACTTTCGCCGGGTCCGGGGCAGTTAGCGTGAATACTCATAGCGGGTTATGATATCATGACTCGATTACCGTCTGAACGCGTCCGCTGGAAGTTACAGCGGGAGAATCCCACGGCATTTTTGCAGATCCCGGGTAAAAAAGTGGCAGAAAAGAACGACAAACAGGAAGACTCCGGTCTGAAGCCCAAGGATCCGGNCTCGCCTGCGCGAAAATCCCGCCTGAACATCTTCCAGATCGGCCTCATCGCGATGCTCGCAATCATCATGTTGAGCATCTTCCTGTCGAAAAATAAGAATGAAGCCAACCTGAACCAGTTCCTCGAGCACCTCGATGCGGGGCACTTGAAGTGGGTTCAGCTCGAGGACGAAGAATTTGTCGGCGTGATGCAGATCCCGAATGACTACAAGCCCTCCGCTGTGGCGCCAGTCAGCAAAGACGATGGCGGAAAACAAAAAGAAGACGGTAATGACAAACTCGACATCACCCGCGCCCCCTTCGTAAACGAGCTTCCCTCCGGAGAGCCCTTTCGCTTCACCACCCCCGCGATCAGNAACCCGCAGAAGAGAAAAGAAATCCTCGATCTTCTCCAGGAAAAAAACATCCCGACGAAGATCGTCTCATCCTCNGGGTTCTGGTCNAGCATACTCATCTGGGTGTTCCCCTTCGGTCTGATCATCTTCCTGTGGATCATGATGATGCGCCAATCCGGCCAGCTCGGGCGAACCGCTATGTCCTTCGGGAAGACCCGCGCAAAGATGGCGGGAGAGTCCGATGACAAGGTAACCTTCGCTGATGTCGCCGGCTGCCCGGAGGCCAAGGNGGAGCTGATGGAGGTCGTNGATTTTCTCAAGGAGCCCGAAAAATACCAGACCCTCGGCGGCAGGATGCCCAAGGGGATGCTTCTCGTAGGCCCCCCCGGCACCGGCAAGACCCTCATGGCCCGCGCGGTTGCCGGCGAAGCGGCAAGGCCCTTCTTCCAGCTCAGCGGATCTGATTTCGTCGAGATGTTCGTAGGAGTCGGAGCCTCACGGGTAAGAGATCTCTTTGAGCAGGCCAAGGGCAAGGCTCCCTGTATCGTCTTCGTCGACGAGCTGGATGCGGTAGGCCGTCATCGCGGCGCCGGGCTTGGCGGAGGTCATGATGAAAGGGAGCAGACGCTGAACCAGTTGCTTGTCGAGATGGACGGCTTTGACACGACCTCGGGAGTTATCTTCCTGGCCGCGACCAATCGTCCGGACGTCCTGGATCCCGCGCTCTTGAGGCCGGGAAGGTTTGACCGCCAGATCGTCATCGATGCGCCCGACCTGGAGGGCCGAAAGGCGATCCTCGAGGTTCACGCCAAGAACAAGACCCTCTCAGACAATATCGACTTCGCCCTGATCGCCGCGAACACCTCCGGCTTTACCGGAGCGGATATCGCCAACCTTCTCAACGAGGCCGCCCTGATGGCGGCCAGGAAGAACGCCACAGAGATCACCCAGGCGGAGCTGGACGAAGCTGTTGAACGCGTGATCGCCGGCCCGGAGCGCCGCAGCAGAAAGCTCGGGAAAGAAGAGCTCGAAAAGGTGGCCTACCACGAGGCCGGACATGCCCTTGTCGCCGCCTTGTGCGAGAACGCTGACCCGGTCAGAAAAATATCGATCATTCCCCGCGGTCACGCCGCTCTTGGCTACACGATGCAGACCCCTGAAGAAGACCGCTACCTGACAAGCAAGCCTGACCTCCTCGACAGGCTCAAGGGGCTCCTGGCTGGCAGAGCTGCCGAGCTCCTCGTCTTTGAGGAGCTCTCCACCGGAGCCTCAAACGACCTTGAACGCGCGACCCATATTGCCAGGAGCATGGTCTGTCGTTTCGGTATGAGCGAAAAACTCGGGCCGGTCGTCTACGGAAAAGATACCCAGCAGGTATTTCTTGGCAGAGATATGATGCAGGAAGAGCGCAACTTCAGCGAGAAGACGGCCCAGGATATCGACGATGAGGTCAAGAGGCTCATCGCGAGCGCCAATGAAGAGGCTATGACGATCCTGGAGACCAACAGGATCTGCCTCAACCGGATAGCGGAAACCCTCCTCGAGAAGGAGGTCATGCAGGGCGAAGACCTCGACAGCCTGCTCAAGGAACTGCTCGGGGAAGATGCGCTGCCGCGAGCGAACGGCCGGACCGGAGCTTCGATGCCGAGCCCGCCGGCGCCGGGAGTCGAGGTGGGTGATGCAGAAGAGACCTCCAACCCCGCGGCCTGAACCACGCGACCGCGGCAATAGCCCTGCTCCCACTGCCAGCCCCATGGCCCCTGGCTGAAAATCCACGCCATCCTTCAAGCGGACCAGAGGACCGGCCCTCGGCAGGACGGACGAACCCCTCCCGGCTCAGATGCCCTCTGAGCCTCGCTCGCCAGTCCTGATCCGGATGACATCCTCGAGCGCCTGCACAAAAATCTTGCCATCGCCGATGGTACCTTCGGGACCAGTTCGGCCTCCGCGGATAATCGCCTCGATGGTTGGCTCAACGAACTCCTCGTTCACAGCGATATCGAGCCGGACTTTGGGCAGCAGATTCACCTCGTACTCGTGACCCCGATAGACCTCGGTGTGGCCCTTCTGTCTCCCGAGCCCCTTGACATCGCTCACCGTCAGGCGAAAGACCTCAACCTTGCTGAGGGCCTCCTTGACGGCTTCCAGCCGCGCCGGCTGAACAATTGCAGTTATAAGTTTCATCGGAGCCTGCTCTTACCTTTCTAAAAACCTCCGAGATCAGTCAAGCCCGCTTACAGGAGCTTGAGGCGACGCTAACGCGCCATACAAACCATCCCCAACATAATCCGCAGGCTCGCAGGGGGCAAGTCATTAACCCCCGCCAGGAGGAGGCATCTTGACCCTTGCGATCAGCTCTTTCTCTATCCTGGCCATTCGCTCCCGGCTCTCGATCTTTTTTCCATCAGAATCAAGAACGTAAAAAACGCCCCGGGCGCGGCTGGCGATCGTCGAGATCTTCGCCGCACGCACATCCAGGCCGAGCTGACTGAGAACGCTGGCCTCGTCGTGCAAGAGTCCTGTGCGATCTCCCGCGTTGATCTCGATCACGGTGCAGGCCTCCGAGATCGAATTATTATACTTTACCGAGGGGCCGTAGAGCGGGCGCGGGTGCTTCAGCATGGGACTGTAGCGATTTGTCTTCCGCCAACGCTTGATGAGAACCTCAACATCCTCCTCGCCCGCGGCCACCGCCTCCAGCTTCGTGCGGATATTCTCGATCCTCGACTTTACGGGCACCCCGGTCTCATCTGCGACCTCGACATGGAATAGATCAACAGCCACCCCGTCACTTCGAGAGAAGACCCTGGCTCCCAACACGTTGAGACCCTCGGAGTAGAGAACCCCGGTAATATCTGAGACCAGGCCATTGCGGTCCCCCCAGCAGATCGTGATCTCGTGAAAATCAAGGAAGCTGTCCTGTCGAATCTGCGCCTTCCCCGTCTCCTGCAGCGCGGCCACCATATCGACATGAACCAACATTCTCTCCGGAACGATCTCTCGTCGATAAGAAGGCGTCCCGATCGACTCGCAATGTTCCTTCACTCGGCTCATGGCTTCCGCCTCGAGCCCGGAGGCCGTGAGCTCCTCATCGAGACTTTGCTCGAGGGGCTCCCCCCCCCTCATATACTCCAGCGTGCGCTCGTAGAGATCCGAAAGCTGCGCTCCTTTCCAGCCGGTCCAGACTCCCGGGCCAACGCTGCTGATGTCTACATAGGTCATCAGGTAGAGCATCTTGAGCCTCTCCTCGGAGCCAACGAGGCGGGCAAAGGATTCAATAACGCCGGCCTCGGAATAATCCTGGCGCTCGGAGACCTTGAACATCCGCAGATGACGGTAGACCAGGAATTCAATCGTGTCCGCCGTCTCTTCAGCCAGGCCAAAGCGCTCACAGATCAGCCCAGCAGCGTCCGATCCGCTGACCTCGTGGTTCCCCTCGAAGGCCTTGCCGATATCATGAAGAAGCAGGGCCAGGCGCAGGGGAACCGGATCCCGAAGGCTCTGGAAGATCTCCCTAAAGGGCCGGCCCTCCTCCGTCACATCCTCTCGCTGGAGCGAATCCAGCTTCTCGAGTGTCCTCAGGGTATGCTCATCAACAGTGTAGTGATGATGACCACCGAAATTAACTAACCCCTCCAACCCGGAAAACTCGGGGATGATCCTGCTGAGCACTCCGGTCCGCCGCATCCCCCGAAGAACCTTGGAGACGCCGGATTCTTCTCGAAGAATCGACAGCAACACCCGGTTGATGACCATCGAGCGCGTGAAATCGATCTTGTCATCCGCCAGCCGGTCGCGAATCCATTCACGTAATTCCTGGCTGAGAGGACAATCGAGACGATGCGCCGCAACAAAGAAACCGACGATCTCCTCGGCTATAGATTCCGCCGGAGGCTCAACTCTCAGGTAGAGCTTGCCGTTGTAAAACCGCAGATAGGAGCCAACCGGGTTGACGAAGAACCTGCGCTTGAGCCGCTGGCCCAGGGGAAGATCCGCTGAGGCCTCTATATAGTATTTCAAGAACTGGTAGGTATTACGCGCATGGTAGAAATAATCAGCCATGAGTCCTTCGACCGAATG
>PAOC01000076.1 GCA_002708465.1 Planctomycetota bacterium | reverse complement strand
AAGAGCCGGGTTCGACGCCAGTTGGTCCATGGCGTCATCCTCGCCCCGATTGCGGCAAGCAGAAAAGAGACAGATCCGCCGGCTCGCCTGGAAATTCCCGGCCAGGGCCGGCTGCCGGCCTACCTGCTGGGAATCGAGAGGACGAAAGAGGAGACCTTCCTTCTTTTCCGATTGCCCCTCTCGCCGCCGGGGGAAGTGCAGAAGATTCCGTTCTCTTCCCTCTCGAGGATTCTCCCCGCCAGCGACAAGATCGTCTTCCTCTCGAGCATCGAGCCCGACAAGGTCAAGGAGACCGCCGTCCTGGGCAGAGGCTTCCCCTATCGCAAAGACCTCAGCGTAAGTGGAGCTCCCCTCCGCCTGAAGGGAAGAACCTACCGAAGGGGTCTCGGTGTACATTCTCGCACTGCTCTTGAATACGCTCTCAATGGCCGCTACACGACCTTCGCCGCCATCATAGGATTAGATGACTCCTCCCGCGGAAAGGGTTCGGTGACATTTGTAGTGTCAGCCGATGGAAAAGAGCTCCTGCGNGAAAACTTCGATTCCANCAGGGCTCCCCTGCCGATATCATTTCCNNTCTCCGGANCCAGGAAGCTGACCCTGCTGGTGGATTACGGATCCGACCAGCTCGATCTCGGAGATCACGCCGACTGGGCCAACGCAAGGCTGACAAAATGACAACCAGCGGCCATAATCTGAAATCATGAAAGCTACAATCTATACACTGATGTTCCTGGCGGTCNCCGCTTCAGCCCCGGCCCAGGATCCGGCGGACGCTGACAAGAAGGCGGNTCGCTCGATCCGTTGGAGAGAGAGCTATGCCAAGGCCCTGGAGGAGTCCAGGAGNACCACAAGNCCCCTGCTCATAGATTTTGAGGCCGACTGGTGCGGNTGGTGCAAGAAGCTTGACCGGGAGACCTTCGGCAANGGCCAGGTCATCCAACTCGTAGAGAANCTCTTTGTTCCCGTNCGGATCGACACAGACCACGANCCTAAGCTCGCGGCAAAGTTCGCGGTCAAGGGCCTTCCGACGATCCTGCTCCTCAGCCCGAATGAGAAGGANCTTCAACGCCTGAGCGGATTCCGTCCCGCCGAGAAGTTCCTNGGTGAATTACGCCAGACCATCAAGACNNNGAGNTCCCTNGANGANCTCGANAAGGCCGTGAAAAAGAANCCGNCCGACCTTGGCGCGATCCGNGCCTGGGCAAGAGCCGTCTTTGCCTCCGGGNATGAGGNCCGGGCCGAGACCATCCTTNCGGAGGCTCTTCAGAANAACCCGGGCGACGCATCCATCCTCCTCGANATTGCCGACNTCAAGAANGCTGGCGGCCATCCGGCCGCCGCGCGCAAGCTCTATGACCAGGTCCTGGCCCTNGGANCNGAAAAAGNCGGCGACAGCTTCCGCANAGCCCACCTGCCCCTGGCNAAAATNCTGNTGGGNAAAAAAGACTACCAGGGAGCCATCCAAACCCTGACAGCGTATACCGGACAGGAGAAANAAGACCCCGGTATGGCCGAGGCCTTCTTCCTNAGNAGCTATGCCTACTCGGTNCTCGACCGCGANGGCGAGGCGCTTGCCGATCTGCGCANGGTTCTCGCCCTGGATCCCGATGGCGACTACGGCGCCCGGGCCGCTTATATCATCGATCTTGTTGACCAGAAAAAAGACTGANAAACGGACCCTCTCATGCTGATTCCACCCGAAAAAGATCCCTTCCCTACCGCTCGACACGATGCCGAGGCNTCCAAATCCTCCCAGGACATTCCGCANACACGNTCCCATGCCTACCGNCTCTCCTTNCTNGATGANGACTTCATGCTGCGCGAAGAGCTGCGGCCCGTCAGGCTGCAGCTGGAATTNCTGAAACCAGAGCTCATCCANCAGGANCAGAATATCCGCTCAACCGTGGTNATCTTCGGCAGCGCCAGGATTCCCGACCGNGAGACTGGAGATATGAAGGNCGCCNAGGCGGAGGCCGCCCTCGCGGAGAATCCGGAAGACGAGAAGCTCCAGANNCAGGNGGANATTGCCCGCAATGTCGCGGCCAAGGCCGTTTACTACGAACAGGCACGAGAGCTTGCGCAGGTCGTATCGCAGCACAGCCAGGAAGACAGCCATCTGGACCTGGTTGTCATCACCGGAGGCGGTCCGGGCATCATGGAGGCCGGCAACCTGGGAGCGCACGACGTCTCAGCCAAGAGCATAGGGCTCAATATCGTCTTGCCCCATGAACAGGCGCCTAATTCCTACATTTCCCCCGATCTCTGCTTCCANTTTCACTATTTCGCCATNCGCAAGATGCACTTCCTGATGCGCGCGGTCGCCCTGGTCGCCTTTCCCGGNGGNTTTGGCACCATGGATGAACTCTTCGANGCNCTGACCCTGGTGCAGACCGGGAAAATCCAGCCCTTACCGATCATCCTCTTCGGAGAGAAGTACTGGCGAANCATCGTGNATTTTGAGCAGCTGGTGGCCGAGGGAATGATCTCGCCGGAAGATCTCGATCTGTTCATCTTTGTCGAGACCGTAGAGGAAGCATGGCAGAAAATCGCCGAGTCAGAGGATCTCTGATGACGGG
Organism: Planctomycetota bacterium; assembly: GCA_002708465.1. The sequence goes on along the minus strand of PAOC01000076.1, from coordinate 9,228 downwards.
GATCCGCTCCGTCCTCTTTGACTTTGATGGACTCCTGGCAAATACAGAGCCCCTCCACTTCGAAACCTTCCTCAAGGTACTCGCCGAGAACGATGTCTTCCTGCCGCCGGGGACCGAACAATCCGATTTCACGGGAATCCACGACAGGGCTTCCTTCAGGAAAGCCTTCCGCAAGGTCGGCCGCTCCATAGAACCTGACCGGGTCGAAGAGCTTGTCGACCGGAAATCAGCGCTCTATCTCGAAGAAGCGGAGAAGATCGAGCTCTTTGAAGGTGTCCGAGAACTGCTTGATTCCATTCCAGCCGGTCTCCCCTATACGATCGCCAGCGGCGGAAGAAGAATGGACATACTCACCGTGCTCCGAAGGCATGGACTGGCTGAGAGATTTCCCTCCTTTGTCTGCGGCGATGACGTCGACAAGAGCAAGCCGGACCCGGAGTGCTTCCTCAAGGGACTCGAGCTCCTGAGGGAAGGCGAAGCCGGCGGCCTGGACCCTGGAACCTGCCTTACCTTCGAAGACAGCTTCCGCGGCATCGAGGCCGCCAAGAGCGCCGGCATGCAATGCGTTGCCGTGACCCACTCCTATGCCGCGGCCGAGCTCTCCAAGGCCGACAGGGTGCTCGATTCTCTGCTCGAGTGGAGCTGGGACTGAAGCTTCCCCCTTGCCCCTTTCGCCCGAGAAGAATATGCTCCTCTTTAGCCGGGAAGAGCTTCCGGGCGACCACCCTTCAAACCTGGAACCTGCCTCATGAAAACCTATTGTCTCCTGGTCCTTGTCCTCGCGCCGGCTCTCGGCGGCTGCGNGCCGGGCTCCGCTCCCGCGCCGGCCCCGGATTCNGCGATCACTGAGATCGATGCGTTCATCGCCCAACAGAAGATCGACAAGACCCAGCCCGGGTGGAAGACAAGCCTGCCCCAGCCGCCCAAGGTCACTTTTGACCCGAAGCGTAAATACTACTGGATCCTCCAGACGGGGAAGGGGCGGCTGAAGGTCGAGTTGATGCCGGCCAACGCGCCGATGCACGTCTCCAGCACGATCTACCTCGCCAGGCTGGGCTTCTACGATGGCCTGAAATTTCACCGGATCATACCGGGCTTCATGGCACAGGGCGGCTGTCCAAACGGCACAGGGAAGGGGAATCCAGGCTATCAGTACTCTGGAGAATTCATCGACAAANCGCTCAAACACTCTCTCCCCGGACTCCTGAGCATGGCAAACGCGGGTCCCGGAACCGATGGCAGCCAGTTCTTTCTGACCTTTGTCCCCACGCCCTGGCTCAACGACCTCCACACCATCTTCGGCAAGCTGGTCGAAGGCTTCCAGCCCCTTACCTTCATCCAGAACGCGGGTTCAAAGGACGGAACGCCGACTGAAGAAATCCTGATCAACAAATCTTTCATCGAAACCAGATAGCAGAACCAGGAAAGCGCCATGAGCGAACAAAACGAAACACTCTCGAGCTGCCGGGAATTTATCGAGTCCAGCGGCATCGACACATCAGCTGGCGGCTGGAAAACAAAGCTTCCGGCCCCGCCGCGGCTTCCCTTTGACGCGGACAAGAACTATTACTGGGAGGTCGAGACCAACAAGGGCTCCCTGAAGATCAAGCTCTGGCCTCACATCGCCCCGCAACACGTCTCCAGCACGATCTATCTCACCACTCTCGGCTTCTATGATGACCTGTCCTTCCACCGGGTCATCAAGGGTTTCATGGCCCAGGGCGGCTGCCCCGAGGGGCGCGGGACTGGAGGCCCCGGCTTTCAATACGATGGAGAGCTCTCGCCCGAGGCGCGNCACGACAGGCCGGGGCTGCTCAGCATGGCCAACGCCGGCCCGGGAACCGACGGCAGCCAGTTTTTCCTGACCTTTGTCGCCACTCCCCANCTCGATGGACACCACACCGTTTTCGGTGAAGTAGTGGAAGGCAAGGAGACTCTCACCGCGCTCGAAGTTGCCGGCAGCGAGTCGGGAGATGTCAGCGAACCTCTCGGTATGAACACTTGCTCTATCTCAATTGAATGAGACCCCCTCCGGGCGAGGGAAACGAATCAGAGGGAGAAAAAATGACCACCGTTTCAGCAAACCCAACAACCCTGGACCTCACGGCCCGAAAGACCTCTGCCGAGGTCTACATGCCCTATATCGGCGGTGAGTGGGTCGACGGCGATTGGGAACAGACCTACGACAATTGCGACCCGGCGAATCGCTCCGTCACCTGGGGAAAGGTTCCGGAATGCTCGCCGCAGGATGTGGCCGAAGCGACAGCCCACGCCAGCTCGGCCTTCAACGCCTGGCGTTTTTCAACCGGCGACTTCCGCACCAAGGCCGCCTACCGCCTGACCGGGATGCTCAAGGACAACGAAGATTTTTTTGTCGGTGTGATGACAAAAGAAATGGGCAAGAGCTTCTTCGACAGCAGGCTCGACTTCATCGAAGCTGTTGGAGTCTGTGAGGCTGTCGCCCCCCAGGGTACCAGCATCAAAGGCGTCACCTACCAGAAGCTCACGCCGGGCCTCAGCATGGAAAGCCGCCTGGCGCCCAGAGGGGTCGCCGCCATCATTACCCCCTTCAACTTCCCGCTTGCGATCCCGCTGGCACAGGTCCTGTCAGCAATTATCTCAGGCTGTACGGTTGTGTGGAAGCCTTCCCACCTGGTCCCTGAATGCTCCCAGGCTATCTGCGCGCTGATAGAATGCGCCCTGGCGCAGGAAGCCGAGGCGACCGGGCTGGAGCTTCCCGCAGGCATCCTGAACCTGGTTCACGGGGATGCCCAAACGGGTGACGCGCTCATTCGAGAGCCGGCAGTGCAGACCATCTCCTTCACCGGCTCGAAGACGGTTGGAGACCGGGTCGACTCTACCGCCTCAGGGTTAGGCAAGCGCGTCATGAAAGAGGTCGCCGGCATCAACTTCTTCTACGTACACGAAGACGCCGATATCGAACGCGCCGCGCGCAATTTCGTCTACGGAAAAACGATCACCTCGGGCCAGCGCTGCAGCTCTATCCAGGAGGCTCTGGTCGACAGCAAGGTAGAGCCTGAGTTCACCGCCCGGGTTCTCGAGCTCGCTCCCGGGGTTGTTCATGGCCCNGGAGGAAGCGAGGAGATCACAGCGGCCGACACCGATGCCGACAGCTGGAGCTGTCCTCCGCTGGTGAGCGAAGACCAGCGGGACCGGCTTGCCGCGCTGGTAGAATCTTCCATCGAACATGGCGCCGAGCTTCTCTACCAGGCGCAGCTACCTGATGGACTCGCCCAGAACGGGAATTATTTCCCGTTTACGTTGCTCACCGGNGTCGACGAGAACAACCCACTCTACAGCCAGGAAGCCTTCGGGCCAGCCGGCGTCATCCGCGCTGTGGAGGACATGCGGGAAGCCATCGAGCTGATCAACAGCAGGATCGGAATCGTCGCCTGCATCGATTCACGGGACAAATCAGCAACCGAGAACTTTATCGAGCAGGTGCTCCGAACAAGAATTGACGATGGTCGGCACGGAACCGGCTGCTTCTTCGGAACCAAGTTCGGCGGCGACCGGGGCGCGGGAAGCGGTAATCCAGCCCTCGACGAGGACATGGTCAACGGCTATCTCATCTGGAAAACCATCTACCGCTCTTATGACGAGNTGCCTCCGGCCAATTAAGTTCGCGGATGGTCTCGCGAATTCAGCAGGCCGCTTGCGCCGGCTTCGCAGGTGCTGTATTTTCAAGCNCTTGCGAAGTGTTCCCCGCTGACCAGACAGGTTCCAGAAAATGCCCTTTGACCCAGATCTACTGAAAAAACGAGAAGAGCTCCTTGCAGAGGGGCTCGAGCTCTACCCCTATTCCTACGACCGGACCCACAGCCTCCTCGAAATCAGGGAGAACGAGGAGCAGCTGATGGACAAGGACGTCCGCGTAGCGGGAAGGCTCCTCGCCTACAGAGGCAAGGGAAAGATGATCTTCATCGATCTGGGTGATCTCGATGGCCGGATCCAGGTCATGCTCCGCAAAAACGAATTCGATGAGAAAACCTGGGCTCTCATCCGCCATGGACTGGATCTCGGCGACTGGCTTGGAATCAGCGGAACCGTCTTCGTGACCAGGATGGGAGAGCTCTCGATCCATGCNGGCAGCCTCGAGATGCTGGCCAAGACCGTGGTGCGGGTGCCGATCCCCAAGAGCAAGGATGACCAGGACTGGAACAAGCTGGCCGACCCGGAGACACTCTACCGCGAGCGCTACCTGCACTGGACCACCGATCCGTCAGCGCGCCAGAAGATGGTGCAGCGGGCGCAGATCATCAGCTCGATGCGGTCCTTTCTCGATGAGAGCGGTTTCCTCGAAGTCACCACGCCTACCATCGAGATGAACTACGGAGGAGCCGAGGCGCGCCCCTTCGAGACCGCGATCCACGCGCTCTCCGACCATCCGGCCTTTCTCAGGATCTCGCCCGAGCTGCCGCTCAAGAGGTTCATCGTTGGNGGCTTCCCGAAGGTTTACACCATCTGCCAGAATTTTCGCAACGAGGGCATCGACCGCAGCCACAACCCCGAGTTCACCATGCTCGAGTGGTACGAAGCCTTCACCGACTACAACTCCCAGATGGAGCGGTTTGAGCAGCTGGTCTCAAGCGTCTGCGAAAAGGCCTGCGGCAGCATGCGGGTGGTCTANGGCGACAAGGAGATCGATTTCACTCCCCCCTGGAAGAGAATCACCATCCTCGANAGCCTGAAAGAGGCGGGTATCGATGCCGGANCGATGGATGAGGANGCCCTCCTTGAGGAATACAAGAATCGCGAAATCGAGCCGCCGCGGCCCTTCACCTGGGGGCATGCGGTCGCNGGGCTTTTCGAGGCGCTCATCGAACACACCATCGAGCAGCCGACCTTCGTCTGTGANCACCCGGTAGCCATCTCCCCTCTCACCAAGAAGAAGCGGGGTGACGACCGGCTGGTCGAGAGGTTCGAGCCCATCGTCATGGGNATGGAAATCGGCAATGCCTACTCCGAGCTGACCGACCCGGTTGAACAGCAGGAGCGCTTCATCGCCCAGAAATCGATGGGGGCGGACAAGGATGGCGTCGAGAACCATCCGATGGACACCGACTTCCTGAAGGCGATGGGCTGTGGCATGCCGCCAACCGGCGGGGTCGGGCTCGGCGTCGACCGGGTCGTCATGCTGCTGACCGATTCGCATTCTATCCGCGAGGTGATCGCCTTTCCGTTGATGCGAACGCGAGACGCGGAAAGCGCGGCTGAGGACGGTGAGCCGGGGGAGGATGCCGGAGAGCAGCCCTCCTGAGACATATCCATGCTCGCAGCGCACATCCAGTCCAGGGGCCGCCTCGAGCTGGTCGAGTCGCCTGAACCATCGATCGAAAAAGACGGAGAGGTCATCTTTCAGCCCTCCACCGCCTGTCTTTGTGGTTCTGACCTGCCCTACTTTGACGCGGCCGAGAGCTACCCGCTGCCGGTAGGAATGTCGCTCCATGAGATGGTCGGCTCGATCGTAGAGAGCTCGGTCGACCGCTATTCTCCAGGCGATAAGGTGCTGGCTGTTCCGATTAACCAGCAGGGTTTTTTCGAACGCTACGCCGTCGACGCCTGCAGGGTCATCCCGATGGCCGCCGGCCTTGCCGAAGACCTGGCGGTCCTTGCCCAGCCNCTGGGAACGGCAATCCATGCGCTGAAGAAGATTCCCCATCTCATCGATCTGGATGTTGCTATCGTTGGCCAGGGACCCATGGGGCAGATTTTCGCCGCCTGCCTNAAGAATATGGGGGCCAGGGAGATCATCGCAATCGACCTGCTTGAATCGAGACTTGAGACCAGCCCTGAAAATGGAGCGACCAGGACCATCTGCTCAAGCCGCGAGGATCCGNTAGAGGCTGTCCTCGCGCTGACAGGAGGCCGGGGCGCCGACATGGTCATCGAATGCGTGGGACACAGCGACCAGGCCCTGGATCTCTGCGCGGAGCTCTGCCGACCGGATGGCCAGATCCTCTGTTTCGGCGTCCCCCCGGAGAGCATCGAGATCAAGCCNTGGAAGAAGCTCTTCTACAAGAACGTCAGGATCTATACCTCGGTTAATCCCGACTTTGAGCGTGACTTCCCCCTGGCTATGCGCTGGATCGCTGAGGGGAGAATGGACCTCTCCTCCCTGCTCACCCACCACTACCCTCTCAGCGAGGCGCAGAAGGCCTTCGAGACCTTCAGGGACAGAACAGATGGAGCCCTGAAGGTTATTCTCGAGTTCCCGGCCTGAGCTACGACGACACGGATGGCGCGGCTCGCCTCAGTCGGCCTTGCCGAGGAGGTGCTCAAAGCGCTGCTTCTGCATGGCATAGAGGTGAGCCGTTTCCGCGGAGATCTCAGAAGCTTTGTAACGCTCGAGGATAGCATCATCCATCTTCTTCATACCCTCCGCGCCGCCGGACTCGATCAGGGAGANGATCTTGGAGACACTGCCCTCGCGGATGATGTTGCCCAGGCCGAAAGACCCCATGAGAATTTCGTTTACCGGTACCCGGCCCTTGCCGTCCTTGGCTGGCAGAAGAAGCTGGGCGCAGACTCCTTTCAGGGTCACCGACAACATGGTCCGGACCTGGTTTTGCTGATCTTCGGGAAACACATCGATGATCCGGTCCACGGTCTTGGCCGCGCTGTTTGTATGTAGCGTAGCGAAAACAAGGAAGCCCATTTCCGCGGCGGTAATCGCCAGCGCGATGGTTTCAGGATCGCGAAGTTCCCCAACCAGGATAATGTCAGGATCCTGCCTGGTGGCGGCCCTGAGAGCCTGCGAAAAAGTGGGTGAATCGACCCCGATTTCACGCTGCGTGAAAAAGCTCTTCTTGTTCTGGTGAACAAACTCGATGGGCTCCTCGATGGTGATGATGTGCTTTTTCTGGTTGACGTTGATGTGGTCGAACAGCGAAGCCAGGGTGGTCGATTTCCCGCTTCCCGTCGGACCGGTGACGAGGATCAGGCCGCTATTGAGTTTTGTATATTTCAGGATGACCTCAGGAACCCGGAGCTCCTCCAGCGGAAGTATTTCCTGGGGAATGTAGCGGAATACAATACCGGGACCGGTGCGAGTCAAAAAAGCGCTGACGCGAAAACGGGCCAGGCCCTCAATCTCGTAAGCGAAATCGACATCATTGNGCTCTGAGTAAATCTTCCGGGTACGCTCGGTAAGGATCTCATCGATCAACTCCGCCAACGGCTCTTTCTCAAGAACCTCCTCGCCGATGGCGCGCAGTCTTCCATGAACCCGTACCTTCGCCGGAACACCCGTAGCCAGGTGAAGATCTGAGCCTTCAAGCTCATGGAGCTTCTCGAGATATGCGTCTACTATGTGTGCCATAACGGTCTGTTAAGTAAACCTGTCCTTGATCTCGGCGTGGAACTGCGCCGTTTCCCGTGTGATGATTTTCTTCCTCAACAATNCNAGGATCGAATCATCCATGGTGCACATACCCTTCTTGGTGCCTGTCTGTAAAACCGATTGCAATTGGAACGTCTTTCGTTCCCGGATCATATTGGCAACGGCAGGAGTAGCGTCCATGATCTCCAGGGCAGGCTCGCGCCCGAGTCCATCCTCCCGGGGCAGAAGCTGCTGTGAAATCACTCCACGAATGGACTCGGACACCATNGCCCGAATCTGCTCCTGCTCCTTGGGAGGAAAAACATCAATGATCCGNTCCACGCTTCGAGTCGCGTTTGTTGTATGAAGNGTTCCGAAGACGAGGTGTCCCGTTTCTGCAGCGGTAATCGCCATCGCCACAGTATCCAGGTCGCGCATTTCCCCGACGCAGATGTAATCGGGATCGGATCTCATCGCCGAGCGCAGCGCGCTTGCGTAGGTTTCGGTATGAACCTCAACATGCCTCTGGTTTACATTNCAATTCCTGCTGGGGANGATGTACTCGATCGGATCCTCGACCGTGACGATATGATCATTCTGTTCCCGGTTGACGATGTCCAGGAGCGCTGTCATCGTCGCAGTTTTCCCGGACCCTGCCGGACCCGTGATCAGCACGATTCCCTGCCTGTNCTTCGTGAATTTCGCAAGGACCTCGGGCAGGTGAAGCTCCGAGAGGGTNGGGATCTTGTTGGGGATGATTCTGAAAATGGCATCGATACCCTTGCGCTGCCTGAGGATGCTGGCACGGTAGCGGCCGTGATCCTTGACGTAACAGAAATCCAGATCGTTCTTTTCCTTGAAGGTTTTCAGNTCGAACTCGTTGAGGGTTTCTTCGATGCGCGCCTGGGTGTCCTCGGCGCTTAGAGCGGGATGCTTCAGGTAGACGATCGAACCATGAAGACGCATGAACGGAGGTGAGTCCACCTGGAAATGGAAGTCCGAAGCTCCCACCTTTCGGGCCTCGACAAGGTAGTCATCGATCGGACCACCGGCGAGATGCGAAAAATCCATCTTCTCCAGTTGGGCTACCGTGACCCCGGGTCCGCTGGCTGCTGGAACCTTTGCCGATGCCGCGACAGNCTTGGACTTTCCCTCATCCCCTGAGNCATCGGCGGANNCCTGCTCACCCTGTCCAGCCATCTCCTTTACGCGGGCGCTGATGCGCTTNAACTCCCAGGGGCCGATGAGNCCCTTCTCAAGCAACATNTCACCAAGCCCCTGGCCGCCGGATTTATCCAGNGCAGCNAGACACTTGCGTACCTGCTTTTCATCCGCAAGCTTGTTCTTGACGGCTATTTTTCCAAATAGCAGATCTTCTTGGGCTGCCATAGATCAACCGAAACGGGGGGGAATTGAACTATCGAGCGATCCTGCCGACGATCGGAAAAATCGAAAACGGCTCGGACGAGATAGTTTTAAAGATCCTGATTCATTTCTTACGGGGCCAAAAAGGCCCGGAAAAAACAATCATACGGCCCAGCCAACATTTGTAAACCCTGAAAGCATTTGTACTTGAAGGGCATTTCAGGCCGGTTCACCGCCATCGTTGGCCATTTCGGCATCGGACTCCTCCAGGAGCTCAGTGGTTGAGAGGCCTGGAAGACGATCTACAAAGACCATTCTGCCGCCATTGCTTTCGACACAATCTCTCCCGACGACAACATCTTCCTTATAATCGCCTCCCTTGACGAGTACATCGGGAAGCAACTCTTCGATCAGACTCTGGGGAGTGTCTTCCTCGAAGAGAAGAACGTAGTCCACCGCCTCAAGACCCGCCAGCATCTTGATCCTGTCATTTTCTTCTATCCGAGGCCTACCCTCCCCTT
>PAOC01000111.1 GCA_002708465.1 Planctomycetota bacterium | reverse complement strand
CCGGGCTCTCCATGCGCAGGGTCACCTCGATGGTCACCTTCTCATCCTGTTCGCCGGTAGCCGGGTCGACAAAACACTCCACGAGGCGCCTCTCCACCTCTCCGATATCGCTCACCACTCGGATCATCACCTCGGCGGCGGCCGCTGGAGCCAGCACGTTGTGCGCCACACCGCCCTCGATGCCGCCGATGTTGACGGTCGCCGGACCGAGAAGCTCGCTGGAGCCGAAATCCGCTCGCAGCACCTGCTGCAGGTAACCAAGCAGGCGATGGATCGCGCTGTCGCCCTCTGCGGGGTACGCCGAGTGGCAGGCTCTGCCCTCGACCTTCACGCGCGCGCCCAGGACTCCCTTATGCCCCAGGGCGAGCTTGTTCTCCGTCGGCTCTCCCACCACCACGTGACCACAGCGCACCGACCTGTTGGCGGCCACCGCNCCGATGTTGTCAATCTCCTCTCCCACCACGAAGAGATAGCCGAAATCGTCGAGCCCCTCTGAAAGGAGCCGCTCNCCGGCGGCAAGAAAGCAGGCCGTGATGCCCTTGGTGTCGCANGCTCCCCGGCCGTAGATATACTCCTCGTCCTCCGACAGCGGCACGTAAGGAGGCACGGTGTCGGTATGGGTGCAGAAGAGCAGGGCCGGGTTCTCGGGTCCGGCGATAAGGTTGNGGCGGCCCGGCGCGACCTCCTCGCTGCGAACCTCCAGCCCCAGNTCGCCCAGGCGTTTCTCGAGATAGGCGACCACCGGCTCCTCGTTCCCGGTGATCGACTCCAGCTCGATCAAATCCCTCGCGATCTGGTGATGGTCCATGAGAGCNGGCACCGCCTTATTCCTTGAGCAGAGCCCTCAGAACGGTGTGGAGGATTCCCCCATTTCGGTAGTAATCAACCTCCACCGGGGAATCGATCCGTACAANCGTCTCGAAGGTCTTCTCGCCCGCNTCTGCGACGGCCCGCACAGTCANCTCCTGGCGCGGCTCCAGGGAATCATCCAGGCCTTCGATACTGAAGACCTCGGTCCCATCGAGACCCAGCGAAGCGGCTCCCTCNCCNGGCTTGAACTCCAGCGGCAGCACCCCCATCCCGATGAGGTTGCTGCGATGGATNCGCTCGTAGCTCTCNGCTATAACGGCTNTCACTCCCAGCAGATAGGTNCCCTTGGCCGCCCAGTCACGTGAGCTGCCGGTGCCGTATTCCTTNGCGGCCAGGACGACCAGCGGNNTTCCCTCNTCGCGNTAGCGGGCGGCCGCATCGAAAATCGAGAGCTGTTCGCCGCTTGGATGATGNANCGTAACGCCGCCNTCTACCCCGGGAACCAGCAGGTTGCGCAGCCGGATGTTNCCGAANGTNCCGCGAATCATCACCTCGTGGTTGCCGCGNCGNGAGCCGAAGGAGTTGAANTCCTTGCGCTCGATNCCAAGNCNCTCNAGATANCNCTCNGCNGGACTNTCNNNGGGNATCGCGCCGGCGGGAGAGATGTNNTCNGTGGTNACGGAATCACCCAGCAGGGCAAGCNCCCTNGCATCTGNGATCGCGCNGATGGNCGGAACCTCGGGGGNGAGCTCGGTNAANAAGCTGGGCTCTCGAATGTAGCTCGATTCGGAATTCCATTCGTAGATNTCCCCGCCGGAGACGGGGATCGCGTTCCACTCCTCGTTNCCATCGAAGACNTTNCCGTACTCCTGCTCGAAAAGATCGGGGGTNAGCGCCGTCTTCAGGACANCTNGGATCTCTTCCTGCTTCGGCCAGATGTCGCGCAGGTAGACGGGCTGCCCNTCAGCGTCCTCNCCAAGGGGCTCCTNGNCGAGATCNATATCCATAGTGCCGGCGATCGCGTAGGCGACCACCAGCGGCGGTGAGGCGAGGTAGTTGGTNCGNGTCAGCGGATTCACCCGGCCCTCNAAATTCCNATTGCCCGACAGCACCGCCGCGGCAACGAGATCGTTCTCCTCGATCGCCGCNGTCACGGCCTCCGGAAGGGGACCACTGTTACCGATGCAGGTGGTGCAGCCGTANCCGACGATNTCGAAGCCNAGNNCGCCGAGAGAGCCGGTCAGGCCGGCTGCNTCCAGGTAGCGGCTGACCACCCGCGAACCNGGCGCCATNCTCGTCTTGACGTAGGAAGGNACCTTCAGACCCTTCGCCAGCGCGTTGCGGGCCAGGAGNCCGGCGCCGAGCATNACCGAGGGNTTGGAGGTNTTGGTGCAGCTGGTGATAGCGGCAATCACCACCGAGCCATGCCCCATACTGGNCCCGGCGCCATTTACNTCCACNTCGANATTCAGCGCGTCACCATTGCTCTCGATCCCATAGCTNTCAGAGAGAACCGANCGGAAGCTCNCCTTGCTCTGTGAGAGAAGGATCCGGTCCTGCGGNCGTTTCGGNCCGGCGATGCAGGGCTCCACCACCGACATGTCGAGCTCCAGCAGGTCGCTGTANTCGGGATCGGNGGANTCATCNTCCCTGAACAGNNCCTGCTCCTTGGANTAGCGCTCAACGAGATCNACCAGGTGGGCTGGACGGCCGGTGCCNCGCAGGTAATTGAGTGTCTCGTCATCAACAGGGAAGAAACCCATGGTGGCGCCGTACTCCGGGGCCATGTTCGCGAGGGTCGCCCGGTCGGCAAGGCTGAGCTTCGAAAGCCCCGGCCCGCAGAACTCGACAAATTTCGCCACCACGCCGTGGTTGCGGAGCATCTCGGTAACCGTGAGAACCAGGTCCGTGGCGGTCGCCCCCTCGGGCAGCTCGCCGATGAGCTTGAAGCCCACCACCTCAGGGGGAAGCATGTAGATCGGCTGGCCGAGCATGGCGGCCTCGGCCTCGATCCCACCCACACCCCATCCAAGTACGCCGAGGCCATTGATCATCGTCGTATGCGAATCGGTCCCGACTACGCTATCCGGCAGCGCGATGGTGGAGCCATCAACCTGCCGCAAGGCCACGACGCTGGCCAGATACTCCAGGTTCACCTGGTGAACAATGCCGGTCGAGGGCGGAACCACCCGGAAATTNTCGAAGGCGTCCGCTCCCCAGCGCAGGAACTCGTAGCGCTCTCCATTGCGTTCGAATTCACGCTCGGCGTTGATCAAGAGGGATGCCAGGGATCCGTATTCATCTACCTGCACCGAGTGATCGATAACCAGGTCGACCGGAATCAGCGGATTGATCTTCTTCGGATCACCGCCCAGCCTGGCTGTGGCGCTTCGCAAAGCGGCCAGGTCTACGACTGCCGGCACGCCGGTGAAGTCCTGCATGACGACGCGGGCGGGCTTGAAGGGAACCTCCCCGCTGCCGGGGTCGCTCCCGCTCCAGGCCGCCAGGCTCAACACATCCTCCTGGCGCACCTGAAAGCCATCGCATTGACGCAGGGCGGCCTCCAGGAGAACCTTGATTGAGTAGGGGAGACGGGAAANCGACCCGGCCCCCTGCTCCTCCAGCCTGGCCAGGTTAAACCAGCCAACCTTACCCGCGGCCGTGTCCAGCTCGGCAAAGGCGCCGAGGGCATCGTTCAAATTCGACATTACCATGATCCTTGAATTGTCCGAGCCGGCCCGGCCTCTGNCTGATTAAAAGCCTACCCGCTCACCTTCGGTCCTGATGGCATCGATACAAAACTGGATGTGCTCGGTGGTATCGACCCCGAGCTCCTCGATGCCTTGCGAAATATCCTCGCGGCTGACCGCCGCCGCGAAGCGCTTGTCTTTCAACTTTTTCTTTACCGACTTCGGCTTGAGATCCGAGATTCCATTCGGACGAACCTTGGCACAGGCCACGATAAACCCCGCCAATTCGTCTACAGCGAACAAGGCNTTCGCCATCGCTGTCTCACGGGGGGTACCACTGTATTCGGCGTGACCAAGTATAGCGGAAAGAATCTCCTCGTCGACTCCAAGACCACGCAGATGCTCGACCCCGACAAAGGGGTGTTCCGCCTCGGTAGGATGTTTTTCATAATCAAAATCATGCAGAAGCCCGGCGACAAACCAGCGCTCAGCCTCCGCCGGCTGCAAGCGTCCCCCGTAGGCCCACATGCAGGCCGCCACGGCCTCCATGTGACCGCGCAGGGCGGGACTCTCNNTCCACTCCATCATCAACACTCGCGCCTCATCTGCATTCATGGGCAATAATATAGCCAGTCTGCGNGCCCGGGAAAAGGGCCAGTCCGCTCNAGTCTGCGGAGACCGGCCTGTTTTCGTCGGCGGGAAACGGACCTTTCAGGTATCCTGAGCCGAGATGTTCGACAATAGCGAAACCGGCAATAAGAGGCTCTCCTCCATCCTCGCCCTGGTCTTTGTCTTCGCCATGATCATGGGGCCCGGACCCGGGGTCTACCTGGTCAATCCGGGTCCTAATCACGATGGCCCGGCGCCGACCCTTCTCGGACTGCCGATCGTCTACGCCTGGGCGGTCCTGTGGTTCGGCGTGCAGGCGGCTGTCCTGGTCACCGCCTACCTGACTATCTGGTCGCGGGACGAGCAGGAATCATGAGCTTTCACGGCATGACGCCTCCAGTCCAGCTCGCGGAAATCGACCCCGGCGCCTTCCAGGACGCGGCCCTCATCATGCTCTGCATCTATCTCTGCCTGCTCCTGGCCCTGGGCGTACTGGGCTTTATAAAAAGCCGCCATACGGAGGAAGACTATTATCTCGCAGGCCGGAACCAGGGCTGGATCGTCTCCTCCCTGACCATCATGGCCACCTTCTTCAGCAGCTTCGCCTTCCTCGGCCAGCCCGGCCTGGTCTACAAGGAGGGCGCCGCCTTCGCCCTCTTCGCTCTCAACGTTCCCGTTGCCGCCCTGGTCGTCTATCTCGTCGGGCGCAAGGTNTCCGCCGCCGGGCGGCTCCAGGGCTACGTCACCCCCGCCGACATGATCTGCGGTCACTACGGAAATTCAGCGTTTCTGCGGATCCTGGTCGCCCTGGTTGGTTTTCTCTACGCGGTCCCGTACGTGGTCATCCAGCTCGATGCCGGGGGACTCGTGTCCAGNACGACCTTTCCGGACTCCGAGAACTCCTTTCTCTACGGCACCTACGCCCTCGCCGGGGTCACGGTGATCTATATCATGATCGGCGGCATGCGCAGCGTCGCCTGGACCGATGTCATCCAGGGCATCCTCCTCATCGGCGGCATGTTGCTGGCNGGCATCGCGGCCATCGCGGCCNTGGGGGGAATCACCGAATTCCTCGAGAAGATCAACAAGCTGCCCGCAGAGATGCTCTCGCTGCCGGGCCGAAGCGGCGGCTGGCCNGCGACCAAGATGATGACCGTNTGCTTCTTCGCCGCNGTCGGNTCGATGATCCAGCCGGCCCAGTGGATGCGCTACTACGCTGCCCGCTCGAGACAGGACCTCAGGCGAAGCGCCCTCCTGCTCGGGATCGTGCTCGCGGGCTGCTCTCTGTTCGGCGTCATGCTGATCGGGATGGGGGGCGAGGTACTCTACCCGGCTGTCACCGGGGACGGCGTCCTCGCGCCGAACCCGGCCGTCGGAAACTCTTTCGACCAGATCCTCGTGGTCGTGCTCAAGAACCATGTTCCGGAGGTGCTCGGAGGCGGGATCGGCATCCTCCTCGCCGCCCTGGTCTGCGTGGCCATCATGGCCGCATCGATGAGTACTGCCGACTCGAACCTCCACGCCATGAGCGCGGTCTTCACCCGCGACATCTACGGCAAGCTGGTAAGACCCTCCTCCTCGGACACGGAGAGAACCTGGGTGGGACGTTTCGTCATCCTCGCGGCAACCGGGGTTGCCGTCATCCTTATCCGGTTCAAGGAGNACAATCCCGACTTTGAGCCGATCAAGCTGATCGCGGAGATGGGCCTGCTNGCGATCGCCTTCTCAACCCAGCTGCTGCCCATCACCATCGACATGCTCTTCCTGCGGCGAGGCAGCCTCGCCGGAGCTGTCAGCGGCCTCCTCGCAGGACTGGGAACCGTTTTCTTGTTCACCCCGTTTTTTTCAATGGCGGTCCGGGGNTCCGGCAGCGGCGATGCAGCCATCTCTTTTATCAACGACATCAGCCGAAGCATCGACACCGGNGCCTTCGCCCTGGTCGCCAACGTAAGTGTCTTCGCCCTGGTCAGCCGCTTCACGGACTGTTCAAAGCGAGAAAGCCCGGCATGAGCANAAGAAGCGCCCAGGAATGGCTGGATGCCTATGGTGAAAGCCANCAGGACGGNTTGAACAAGCTCATTCACTGGCTCTGCGTACCGGCNATCATGTTCAGTCTCGTGGGCCTGCTGGTTTGCATNCCCTCGGGTTTTCTCTCNGCNCCGCTGCCTGNCTCCCTGGNCCCGTGGGNCAACTGGGCGACCCTCTTCATCCTGGCCTCCCTGCTCTTCTACCTCAGGCTGTCGCTGCCGCTGGCGATNGGNTTCATCCCGGTCGGCAGCGCCCTGCTGTGGGGCAACGTGGCGCTCAAGCTCGCCGAGGNGGNCGGCAGTCCNCCGCTGTTTTATATTTCNATGGCAATCTTCGTGCTGGCCTGGATTGGCCAATTCATCGGCCACAAGATCGAAGGAGNGAAACCTTCTTTCTTCGAGGACCTCCAGTTCCTGCTCATCGGACCGGCCTGGCTGCTGGGAGCGNTCTACCAGAAACTCGGCATCCGCTACTGAAGACTGCTCAGCCCTCCGCGGCCCCGGGGCTCANCCGCAGGGTGTCTACCGCGGCCGCATCGACCGCCTCGTCGGACCAGGCAATCGGAAAACCCTCGCCGCGCAGCCAGCAGGGAAGCTGGTCATCGTAATGCCGTGACAGCGGATTCCCGGACTGGCCGCCGGGCAACACAAAACGAGAGTTGTCCCACTCACCTACATCGACGATGAATCGAAGCGAGGGAATGAAACGTGGAGGCGCATCCGGATGAAGAGGATCAACCGCAGCCTGCAGCACAGTGTTGGTGTCGCCGCCAAGGGGATAGGGACCGCGGTTGAATATCGGCGCGAGGATCTTCTTCTCGCCCACCGGATGAGGCAGGACCAGCGCGTGCAGCCGCCCCCAGGACCAGCCGGCGGGGTCGGCTCCACAGCGCTCCTCAATCTCCTCCAGGGCCTCGAGGGCGGCGGCGGCGATCTCCTCATCCCAGGAGCCTTTGAACCATCCTGGCGGTCGCTGACGCAGCAGCTCGATGAGGTGCGAGACCCTGCGAACCACCATCACCCCGTTGGGAGTAATCCCCGTAAACCCCCTCCCCAGAACGAAGTCCGCCGAGCGGGGCGCCCGGGCCCGCGCCACACGACGACAGAGCGCCGCGAGCAAGAACTCGTAAACCGCGGCCGCGGCTGAATCAGCCGCCACCCGTCCATCCCATCCTCCAAGCAATCGGGCCGCGATCTCCAGGCGGGNATCACCTTCCAGGGCCGCGAGAAGCTGCCCCTTCAGCTCGCGCCAGGGAAGAGACTCGACATCACCCTGGAGAACACCGGTCGAGGCCAGGTCCCAGTCGCTGCGCGAGGCAAGAACCTCGCGAATCCGGAGGAAGCGGTAGGAATCAATAAAATCGACGCCCAGGAAGGCGCCGCCGGATACAGNCCTGGGAGGATTGTTGGCGGTGGCTATGAAACCCTCGCTGGGATCATCAAGGAAGGGCATGTCCTCGTATGGAACCCGGCCCTCCTTCCAGCCGCCTCCCTCCGACCAGGCCGGCAGGGGGAAGGAGCCGTTGCCGGCTCCGCGCCTGGGGGCATCTCCCGCCAGNTGCCAGCCGATCGAACCGCTGGAGTCTCCCCAGACAACGTTGAGAGAGAGCGCCGGCCAGTTACGNAAGCTGTCGCGNAATTCTGAGAAGGTCTTCGCCTTGTGAACCAGGAGAGTCCCCCCGATCGGCGCCGGATCAAGCCAGACCGCGCGCAGAGAGATCGCACGGCTCTCCCCCTCGATAGCTGGAGAAATAAGCGGNCCCCTTGGGGTCACCAGGACCTTCTCCTCGATGGGCTTGCCTCCCTTGACCTCGATGATTTCCTCACGAATCTCGCAGGGCTCAAATCCGCNGGCGGAACGGACACTGGCGCCGTCCGGCCCNAGCTCCTCGATAAAAAGATCGGTGTTATCGATCAGCCCGGCCGTAACCCCCCAGGCTCCGTGGCCATTGTGTCCGACGCTGACTCCGGGCGTGCCGACCAGGGAGGCGCCTGCCACGGACCAATCCGGGGTCCTGATATGAAGCAGGTACCAGGGAGCCGGGAGGGCGGGAGGAAGGTGAGGATCGTTGGCCAGGATCGGCCGGCCGCTTGCCGTCCTCGAGCCGGACAGAACCCAGTTATTCGAGGCTCCGCCGGGAGANNCGTAATTCGAGAAAATATCGAGATCCTCCTCCAGTCTCTCCAGGGCCGGACCGATGCNCTCACNCGGCGAAACCGTTGAGCTCTGNGCCNCTGAGGCGACAAGAGGATCGAGGGCCAGCAGAGCCTCCATTCCATCNAGATCCGCGATGCGAAGCCTTGCAAGCTCCTGGTCCCAATTTGCCGCAAGAAGAAACGAGAGCAGCGACAGGATCGCGCTGGTGTCGAGGGACGTGAACTCGGTAGGTTCCGCNCGCAGNAGGGTGAACTCGTGGGCCTTCCTGACCCGGCCCGCGACGCGCCCNCAGTTGACTCCCCGGGCAAAGGCCNCGACCGGCTCNAGGAAAGACTCCTCCTGACACTCGAGGCGTCTGCGGGCCGCTTCGTAGAANCCGATCCGNCGNCAGAGCCGGTCCACGGGCAANGCCTCGGCNCCGACCAGCGCGGCCAGGGTNCCGCGNCCGAGGCGCTGCAGCGTCTCGAGNTGGAAGGANCTGTCCTGGCCCTGACANAAGCCCGCNGCGAACCATGCATCGANATCGTTGGCGGCCCGNATATGCGGAACTCCCCAGCGATCACGGATGATCTCNACCTCTTCGACCAGGCCATCNAGGNAAAGCCGNCCCTCGGTCTGAGGCAGCCTCCTGCCCAACGCCAGCCGNAAAAGCGTTCGCAAGAGACTCATCNNTCNTCCTCCCGGCTCAATATTGAANCANCGAAATCAGCCNCGCGGCTGTAAANCATTGGNGAANTCCTCTCTGGNAACCGACCCATTGTAACCACAAAGCCNGGCTCTCNCAGCACCCCGAACNACCANGANGAGCCTANNCCGGGTTTTCGGAAAAATATCGCTCAAGAATTTGCCCGGGATCCTTCCANCCGGTCTCGTCCTGNAGCTCCCGGCAACGNTCGAGAACCTCGCCAAAGCCGGGNCCGGGNTCCAGGCCGCGCTCGATGAGATGGCGNCCCAGCACCACGTCAGGCTCTCCCGCATCCTCNAGCTCGAGAAGCNCCACCTGGCGAAGAAACTCTTCCCCNGCGGGAAANTCCNNNGCCAGCGCATCCGNNGTCCCGCGGCCAAAATGGTCNGCCTCTGCGAGGCGAAATAAAATCTTCGCGTTCATCGCGCCGGCATCGAGTCTCCGGGCCAGGCGGCGATAGGCCCTGGGCGAAGCGTTCTGGCTGGTGAAATTTGCCGGGGCCAGGTGGTCCTGCACGAGAACCTCAACCGCNGCCACCAGGGCTGAAGGAGCCATGAGCCGGCCAAGAAAGCTCCTGGTCGGCTCGATGCCCTCGCGCTCGTGGTTTGGAGAGCGAACACGCCCCTCAANCTCTACCGTCGTCGCCGGCTTGCCCAGGTCATGGCAGAGGGCCGCGAACATCACGATGAGATCCTCTTCTTCCGAGCCGCTGCCCAGCCNCGCGGCGTCAGCGGCCTCATCNACAACCATGAGGGTGTGCTCCCAGACCGTCCCCTCGGGATGCCATTGGGCATCCTGGGGAACCCCGACCATGCTCTCGAGCTCGGGGAAGAAGCGCAGCAGGCCGCTGCTGAGAAGAAAGTCCAGTCCGAGGGAAGGCCTCTCTCCTTTCAGCAGGAGCTTCTTGAACTCCTCGAGCAGGCGCTCGCCCGGCAGCTCGGAAAGCTCCAGCGCGGCGCAAAGCTCGACAAGCTCCCTGTCAGGTTTCAGCCCGGGAAAACGCGAAGCGAATTGGGCGACCCGGAGTCCACGAAGCGGATCCTCAGAAAAATGAACGGGATCGGTCGCCCGCATGATGCCCGCCTCGATATCGGCCTGCCCGCCGTGCGGATCCTCCAGTTGTCCGCCGGGGATCTCAATCCCCATGCTGTTCATCGTCAGGTCTCTGCGCCGAGCCGCCTCCTCGAAGTCGAGCCCGGGATCAAGTTCTACCTGGAAACCGCGGTGCCCCCGGCCAACCTTATTATCACGGCGGGGAAGAGAAAAGGAGCAGGCCGGACCATCGCCGGGAAACAACCCCTTGATCATGAAGACACCGAAGGAGCGGCCGACACTGATCACCTCGCCGAAGGAGGTGAGGACCTCCTCGAGCCGGGAGAGCTCGAGGCCGTAGACCTCAACGTCATAATCATCCGCCGCGAGAGTGTCGGCCATCCCTCCCGAATCAAGCTCGGCGAAGAGCCGGTCGCGTACGGTGCCCCCGACCAGCAGCGCCCTGCCGCCGGCGGCGGTAATCGCCTCGGCTACTGCCAGGATCTCTGGGGGAAGAGGAATCGGTTTCATGACCTGATCGTACAGCAAAAAGACACCGGGACCACCCCGCGCGCGTGAACGCCAAGCGGTTCTTCGACTGGAGGACTCTTCGTGGTAACCTGAAACGGTCACGGGTCGGCTCCATACCGGCAGTAACCGCTATGAATTCACGAATCCTATTTCTGCTGACAGCCACGGCATGCCTGCCCTGCGGGGCGGAGGACTGGCCAACCTACCAGCACGACAGTGCCAGGTCGGCCATCACCGGGGAGAAGCTCGGCTCCAGGCTGACGGAGGCCTGGGTCTACCGGCCAAAGAGACCTCCGCACATAGCCTGGCCGGGCGCCGCAAAATGGGATGGATGGGCCAAGATCTACGGCCTGAAGGACCGGATGATCTTCGACAGGGTCTTTCATGTAGCGATTGTCGGCGATTCGGTCTATTTCGGCTCGTCCTCTGAAGACAAGATCATCTGCCTCGACACGGCCACCGGCAAGACCCGCTGGAAATTCTATACCGAGGGACCTGTTCGACTTGCACCGACCGTCGCCGGGGGCAAGCTCTACGCCGGCTGTGATGATGGCCTCGTCTACTGCCTCAACGCGACCGACGGGATCCTTGAATGGAAATACCGGCCGGGCCCGGGCAACCGCCGCATCCCCGGCAACGAACGCATGATATCCATGTGGCCCGTGCGAACCAGCGTGCTGGTCCGGGACGGGGTGGCCTTCTGCGGGGCAGGGGTCTTCCCCTGGGAGGGCGTCTACCTCTGCGCCCTCGACACCGGNAGCGGAAAAGAGCTCTGGAAGACCGGCATGAAGAGCCTGCCCGCCCAGGGCTACCTCCTCGCCTCCTCAACCCGTCTCTACGTGACTACGGGCAGAGAGCGGCCCGTGGTCTTCGATTCAAAGACCGGACGTAAGCTCTACCAGGTAACCGGCGGAGGCGGAGGCACCTACGCATTGGTCACCGGTGACATGCTCGTCTACGGCCCCGGTAAGACAGGGGAAATGAGTGTCTACAAGTCAAACCGCAAGGACCAGCTTGCAAGCTTCAAGGGCAACCAGATGATCGTCACGCCGAAGGTCTCCTACCTGATGACCGACACCCGCCTGGCGGCCCTTGACCGCTCGCGCTACCTCGTCCTGCACGAGAAAAGATCGAGCCTCAACACACGCAAGGGCAAGGTCACCGGGCAGCTCAAAAAACTCGGGAAGAACTCCTCCTCGAGCGCCGGGAAAAAACTCAGGGCAGAGCTGGGNAGCCTGAACCTGGAGATCGACAAGCTGACGGGTTCCATGAAGAAATGCTTCAACTGGCAGGTGCCTTCCGAGTACCCCCACTCCATGATCCTCACCCGGGACAAGGTCTTTGCCGGCGGCAAGGGCAGGGTCGCGGGTTTTGAGACCCGCAAGGGGAAAATCGCCTGGAAGGCGGAGGTCAGGGGAAACGCCTACGGTCTCGCGGCGGCCTCAGGCCGTCTCTATGTTTCAACCGATGACGGAAGCATCTATTGTTTCACAGCTCCCGGCGGCGGCAAGGAGGCCAGGTAGCCATGCGAAACCTCCCGGCCCTGCTCCTCCTGAGTGTAGCCCTTCTTTCTCCATGCGTCGCCTTCGAGGCCTTCGCGGCGNCCCCCTCCTATCGCTGGGTCTTCAATGCCGACGCGATCGAGAGCGGACAGGTCCGGGCCGCGGCGGGGCCCCTGCAGGCCAGGATAGAGGGCGCGCTGCGGACCGCGTCATCGGCCGAAGGTCTGGGCGCGCTGGCTCTTGACGGCAAGACCAACGCCGTCATCGTCTCGAAGAGCCTCGACTCGATCTCCCTGCCAACGCTCAAGATGACCCTCGAGAGCTGGGTCTTCATGCGCTCGCGCAAAGAATGGTCCGGAATCGTCGGAGCCTTCCAGGACAATGGGGATTACGAGCGCGGTTTTGTCCTCGGCTGCCACAAGGACAAATTCTACTTCGGCCTGGCAACCAGCGCGCAGGGCAAGATGAACCACCTGGAGAGCGGCTCCGCCTACGAAACCGGAAAGTGGTATCACGTCGTGGCGCTCTACGATGGCCGCAAGGCCTCCATCTGGGTCAACGGAAAGCTGGAAGCCCAATCCGATGCGCCGGGCGGAAAGATCCTCCCGGCCCCATCCGGGTTCTTCGAGCTTGGCAGCTATCACGACGAGAACGAGTACTTTCGTACCGAAGGGATGATTCACGAGGTCGGTGTCTACCCCTCCGTCATGAGCGAAAAAGAGATCTCCCGCCGCTACCGCGCCAAGACGGGCAAGCTGCCATCTCCCCCGCGGGAGATCTACGGCCCATTCTCGGAGGTGTTCGGACCATTCGTAGAGTTTACCGATCGTGAAACGATCGAGGTCACCTGGGAAACTGCCAGGCCATCAAGGGGCCGCCTGGCCATCAGAACCGGGGGAGCNAANCCNCTGGTCCTGGAAGAAAGCGAAGACCGCACGAAACATCGGATCCTGGTGCCAGACATCCTCCCGGAGACTCTCTACCGCTACCGCCTCTACTGCCGGGAGGCCGGCCAGCCGGAGATGATAACCGCCGAATACGAATTTGACTCGACCTTCAACTACGCCCCGCACCCGGCGCCCCTGGCCAGGAACCCGTTCACGAAAGACGAATGGACCGACCGCTACCGGGACACCGCGCGCCAGATCATCCAGGCGGCCGGAGTCGCCAGGGGCTATTGCCTCGTGCTGGGCTCAGGGGAGGGACGCCTTGCCTACCACCTCGCGAAGCTCAGCCAGCTGCGTGTCGTGGCGGTTGAGAAGGATCCGGGGATGGTGAGAAAAGCTCGCGAGGCCATGGACGCCGCCGGCCTCTACGGATCCAGGGTCAGCGTCCACCTCGAGGGAGACTCCCTGCCCTACGGCCCCTACTTTGCCAACATCATCTGTTCTGATTCAGCCCTTCGCACAGGCGAGCTCAGCGCCAATCCAGCCGGCCTCTACCGGATGCTGAGGCCCTGCGGCGGGATCGTCGCCTTTGCCAGCTGGAAGAAAAACGGGGCGGAATCGCTGTCGCGCGCCAGGTTCGAAGCCTGGATCAAGAAGGGCGGCGGCGGGAGCGTAACGGCNGTGCAAGGGCTNTGGGTCCATACCAGGAGCCCCCTTCCCGGCGCGGGTAATTGGGGACACCAGTACGGAAGCCCCGACAATTCCGCCTGCAACGACGACCAATACGTCGGCGGCAAGCTCCGCGTCCAGTGGTGGGGAAGACCCGGACCAAGGGTTATGCCCGACCGCGGNCCCCGCAACCCGGCGCCCGTNTCCGCCAACGGACGGCTCTTTGTCCAGGGCATGCGGGTGCTCTTCGGCCTTGACGCCTACAACGGCGCGATCCTCTGGAGCAAGCACATACCTACCATGCGCAGGGCAAACATGCCCAGGAGCAGCTCGAACATG
Source organism: Planctomycetota bacterium (assembly GCA_002708465.1). The sequence goes on along the minus strand of PAOC01000111.1, from coordinate 16,278 downwards.
GTGGCCACCGACGANCTGCTCTATGTGGTGGTCGGCTCCCAATGCGCCGGNTTCGATGCGCANACCGGCAAGCTGGTCCTGAAGGCCGACCTGCCGTCCGCGAAAGAGGGCGAGCACGAGTGGGGCTACCTGGCCGCCAGCGGTGACAAGCTGGTCGGCAGCTTGACCCGCAAGGGAGGGAACTATCTTGGAGACAACGGACAGTGGTTCGAAGATTTCAAGAAGAACGAGACCGCCAAGGTCGTAAGTGACGGGCTCTTCGTCCTGGACAGAAAGAAAGGCACCAGGAGATGGCAGCGCAAACAGGGCGTGGTCATCAACTCAACCATCACGATATCGAACGGGGTTATCTATTTTGTGGAGAGCCGNAANCCCGATGCGAAGAATAAGANGCAGGGCGGAAGGCTCCAGGANGAGNTCAGGAAGGACCAGTACATCGTCGCCCTGAACCTGGACTCCGGCAGCTTCCTCTGGGAGGAAAAGGCCGACTTCNCCAAATGTGAATACACGACCTACATGTCGCATCACGACAACACCCTGCTGGTGACGGGCACCGACCGTAAAAAAAACTTCCACACCTACGCCTTTGACTCGGCGCAGCGCAAGCCGCTCTGGGAGCACCACACCAACGCCCGCAAGACGCACCACAGCGGGCAGNTGATGCACCCGGTGATCATCAAGAACAAGGTCTTCCTCAACAAGCACACCTTCGATCTCAAGTCCGGAAAGGTGCTGAAGGTCGACCCCTTCGACTACCACGGCTGCGGAACCATGAGCGCNTCGGCAAAGGCGATCTTCCACCGATTCGAGTATCACGGCATGCTTGATCTCGAGACCGGCAAGANAACTGAATTCGTCGGTGTTCGAGGNNGCTGCTGGCTCGGACAGATTCCGGCAGGTGGGCTGCTGCTCGCTCCCGAGAGCGGAGCAGGGTGTTCCTGCACCCACGCGATCCAGACATCGATGGCCTTCGTTCCCGAGGACGACTAAGGCGCATGCGAGCCTATTTCAAGTTCGTTCTCCGCCATCGCATCCTCGTCATGGCGCTCATCGCCCTGCTGAGCGCGGGCGGGGTCTGGAGCATCCTGGACGCGAANATCTCCTCCTCGCTGGGGAAGCTCTTCCTCGCGAACAGCCCCGCCTATGAACAATACCTCGAACGGGTAGCGGAATTCGGCAGCGACGAGCAATTGATCATCGCCTTCGAGGAGGAAGATCTTCTCAGCCCCGATTCACTGAGAAGGCTGCTTCGCGTCACCACGATAACCGAGGCCTTCCCGCAAATCGCAAGGGTCAGGAGTCTCCTGGACAATGAGGCTGTGTTCCCAAAAGGAGGCGTCGGCGGAATCGAGGCGCGAATCGAAGAGCTTGCCGGCTCACGGGAAAAAACCGCCTCAGCCCGTGCTGAATTGCTAAATGACCGCTTCACCGAGGGCATCCTCGTCTCACCCGATTTCCGGCACGGCGCCGTCCTCATCACCATATCGGCCAAGGGTTCCCACGACATGGAGGACACCATCTCCATGGTCGAAAAGATCCAGGAGTTCTTCGTCCAGCAGGGCTACGAAAAGAAAAATCTGCACCGGGCCGGAGGTATCGCCATCGTTTCTGAAATGATGAAGCAGACCCATTTCAACCTGAAGCGCCTCTTCCCCATCGTCTGCATCCTGCTGATCCTGACGGTCTACCTGCTCTTCAGGAGACTCTGGCCCGCGCTGGTCTCCACGACCATCGCAATCGTATCGGTCATCTGGACCATGGGAATCGCGGTAGCAATCGATCACGAGATCAGCATCATGCTCGCCGCCATTCCCGCGGTTATTCTCATTATCTCCTTCTCCGATGTCATCCACCTGTGCAGCGCCTACCTGCTCGAGCTGCGGAAGACCGGAGACGAAACGGAGGCCATCCTGCACAGCGCTGAAGATGTAGGCAAGGCCTGCATCTACACCTCGATCACGACCTTTGTCGGCTTCCTGGCGCTGGCCCTGGTGCCGACCCCCATCTTCAGAAAGCTGGGGATGCTCCTGGGGCTGGGTGTCGGAATCGCCCTGCTGCTGGCGATGACCCTCTTTCCCATCCTCCTCTCACTGCTGCGGCCGCGCGCCGACTGGACCAGCGGCATCGCCTCGGTCAGCCAGGACCTGCTTGACCGATTCCTGTCCTTTACCGAGCGGATCAGCCTTTCGAGACCCTGGCCAATCATCATCTTCTTCTCCGGCCTCATCGGAGCGAGCATCCTGGGAATTTCGCAGATCAATGTCGAAAACGACATCGCCAAGCGTCTTGGCGAGAACAACCCTGTTCGCCGCGATACAGAGTATTTCCGTGAACATTTTTCCGGAACCAACGTGCTCGACCTGTACCTGCTCTGCGATGAAAAAGAGGGGGTGCTCGAACCGAACATTCTTGAATCGATCACCCGGCTTGAAAAAGAGCTCGTAAAACTCGACGAGGTGGACTCGGCGATCTCTTTCGCCACCATCATCTCAGAACATTACCGTAAGCTGCCTGCCCTTCTTACCGGAGGCAGGGAGCTGCCCACAAACCCCGCGGTGATCCAGAGGTATGTTGGCGAGATCCACAAGCGAGACCCCGATGGCCTTGGCTTCCTGCTGAGCTCCAGCCGGCAGAAGATGCGGTTGCTCGTCCGCCTGAACGTCGGAGGACTCAGGGAGACTCACAGGGCCGGCGTGAAAGTGCAGGCGCTTGCCGCGGAGACCCTGCCGCCCGCTGTGAAAGCTGAAGCGACAGGGATGGCCTACCTGATCGGCGGCTGGCTGGACCGGATCATCTTGGCCCAGAAGAAAGGTGTTGGAATCTCCTTCCTCGTCATCTCAGCATTGATGATTCTCGCCTTCAGATCTGTGCGGGCCGGTCTCTGGTCGATGATTCCCAACATCCTTCCGCTTCTCGTCCTGGGGGGGTATGTCGGCTTCGCCTGGGACGCCACCGATTCCGACACCTTCATGATCGCGATGCTCGCCATCGGCATGGGGGTTGACGACACGATTCACTTCCTGACGAGATATCGCCTCGAGCTGAAACGGCAGGGCGACGAGGGCGCCGCGCTGCGTAAGACCTATCACTACGCCGGCCGGGGAATCGTGATGACGACGCTGATCCTGACCATCGGCTTCTGCCCCTTTATCTTCAGCCAGTATTTCAGCCTGAAGATCCTGGGGACCCTGCTGCCAATGGTGCTGATCGTCGCGCTACTGGCCGATCTCCTGCTCTTGCCCGCCCTCGCGCGCCTGCGCCTGCTGCGCTTCTGAAAAGGAAATCACCAGGAGAGGAATGCTTTACCGCCAACGGCAAAGAAGGCAAAACGGTACCGGTTAACATGTCCCCGAAACTCACCAATCCATACAACGGCCTCCTGAACATCAACAAGCCGGCCGGCATGACCTCACACGACGTGGTCAACCGGGTGCGGAGGATCCTGGGGCAGAAGCGGGTCGGCCATGCCGGAACGCTTGACCCGGCCGCGACGGGAATTCTCCTGGTATGCGCGGGCCAGGCGACACGCCTGGTGGAATACCTGGTGCCCGGAATCAAGACCTACCAGGGAACCATCCGCCTCGGCCAGGCCACCGACACCTACGACTCCGAGGGCGAGTTCACGAGCGAGACCGAAACCGATCACCTCGACCGGGGGATGGTCGAGGCCGCGATGATGTCCTTTACCGGCGACATCGATCAGATCCCCCCAGCCTACTCAGCGATCAAACGCGATGGCGTCCCCTCCTACAAGCTCGCGCGGAAGGGAAAAGACGTCAACCTGCCAGCTCGCAGGATTCGCATCGAGTCATTCGAGTTGCTCGGGTGGAACCAGCCCGAGCTGACCTTCCGTATCGTCTGCCAGTCAGGCACCTATGTTCGCTCCATAGCGCATGACCTGGGTGCCGCCCTCGAGGTGGGAGGATACCTCCAATCCCTCTGCAGGACGGGCAGCGGCTCCTGGCGGGTGGAAGATGCCCTGGACCTCACGGCTCTCGAGCAGGCGGCGGCGGACGGACGGCTCGAGAGCGTCATCCGGCCATTCTCGGATGTCCTCACGGATATGCCCGGAGTAACGATCACCGAAAAAGAGATCGCCCAGCTAGGCTACGGCCAGGAACTGCCGCTGGAGGTTGAAGGCCGGCCCGAGATCATCTGCGCCCGGGCCGAGACGGGGAGACTCGTTGCCATCCTCGTGCCGAACGGAACCAACAGGTGGAAACCTAAGAAGGTCTTTCCCGAGACCGGGTAAGCGCCCGGCGGCCACGGAAAGCTATTTGGACGAGGCTGCGTTATTACGCGCTACGATCAGCCGCTTATTCTTGAGCAGGACCAGCTCACGGCTGCGCTCCTTGCGAGCATCCCGCAGAGCCCGGGCCTCGCTGCCAAGACCCGCATCCGCTGAAAGGCGCTGCATCTCGACCGTCTGCCTGCCGACCTCAGCCGCGGTGCCGGCAATGGCCTCATCGAGGCTTCGCTCGAGCAGGCGTAAATCTCCCGCGGCAAGCGCCCCCAGGCCCGCGCGGAATTTCTCCAATGAACAATCCGCCTTGAGCAGGGAGGCAAGGCCGGCCGGTTGCGCTTCGGATTGCGAGACCTCGTCCACCGGCACAGCAGCCTGCCCACCGGAATCACCACCGCAACCCGGGAGAATGGAGAGAAAGAAAAAACCGATGAAGAGAGCTTTGAGCCGCATTAGTTCTAACCCATGGCGAGAGGTTGAAGGTTGCTGACGAAGAGATCCGGATCGTTTCTCAGGACCGGTCTTTCTAACACACTTGACGGAGGGAGACAATCAGGAGGCGGGAACGAGAGGCTCTCTCTACAAAGCCTTGTCGTTTTCTCCTCAGATTCACTATCCTGTGTGCGGAACTCCAGGAGGACGACGCATGAGCGAAAAGAACAGCGGATCAGAGAGCCAGGGCTTCACCACCCGGGCCATTCACGCCGGCAGCGAATGGAACAGGACCAGCGCCCTGACCCCGCCCATCTTTCAGAGCTCGACCTTCACGCTGAAGAATCTCGAGGAGGGCGTGGCTATGGGCCAGGAGGTGGCACCCGCTGAGTTTTACACCCGGTGGGGAAACCCGACCACCAAGCAATTCGAGGCGTCGATGGCCGCGCTGGAGGGCTCTGAGGCGGCGCTCGCGCTCGCCTCCGGAATGGGTGCCATATCCGCCCTGCTGCTCTCGCTGCTGCGCTCAGGGGACCATCTCCTGGTAGGGCGATCGATCTATTCAGGCGTCCACGANCTGGCCAANGGAATTCTGCCGCGCTTTGGAGTCGAGTCGAGTCCTGTCGACCCCNCCGACCTCNATGCGCTCGCNGCGGCGATCAGACCCGAGACCAGGGCNCTCATTGTCGAGAGNCCCACCAATCCAACCCTCGAGATCTGCGACCTCAAGGGAGTGGCCGCGGTCTGCCGTGANAGACAGGTCATCTCGGTNATCGATAANACCTTCGCTACNCCGGTAAACCAGAACCCCATCTCCCTGGGNTTCGATGCCGTGGTCCACGCNGCCACCAAGGCCATCGGCGGNCANTCCGATGTCACCTCCGGAGTGATCTGNTCCTCTTCTGANATCATCGATGGCTGCTGGGGNTTCCTGAAAATACTCGGNGCCTCCCTGAGCCCGTTCGAGGCNTGGCTCCTGATTCGNGGCCTGAAGACCCTGGAGCTGAGAGCTNTGCGCCAGAACGAATCCGCTCTCCANNTGGCGCGCTTCCTCGAGGCCAGGGCTGATGTCGAGCGGGTCTACTACCCGGGCCTTGAATCGCATACCGGACATGAGCTGGCCGCCTCCCAGATGTCCGGCTTCGGCGGAATGCTCTCTTTTGAGCTTATCGGCGGAACCGAGCGAGGCATGAGCTTCGCGAAGGAACTCGAAATCATCCAGCTCGCCGTGAGTCTCGGAGGCGCCGAGTCCATTCTCCAGCACCCGGCCTCGATGTCACACGGCTCGCTTGGAGCCGAAGAGCTAAAGAAGGCGGGAATCGCCGGCGGGCTCTTCCGCCTCTCGGTCGGACTCGAAAATGCAGAGGATCTCCAGGCGGACCTGGCGCAGGCTCTCGACAGCTGTCCCTCGGGTTGACCATGCCCGTCCGTCTCAGGTAGCGTCCCTGAAGTACTCCGCCGTACGACCGATACCCTCCTCGAGCGGCACGCGGGGAGCCCAGTCAAGCAGGCGCTTGAGCCGGGTGTTGTTGAGAATCAGGCTCTGAACATCGCCGGGACGCCAGGGTCCGGCAAGCGCATCGACCCCGGAAGAACAGGCGACCTTGAGAAGCTCGTAGATCTGGTTGGTCGTGGTACCCAAAGCCGTCGAACAGTTGAAGATCGGATCCTCACAACCATCGAGCTCCACCTCCAGCATGAGGGCGACCGCCCGGGCCACATCCTCGACAAAGATATAGTCCCTCTTGAGCTCTCCTCCGCCAAAAATCTTCGGCTGGCCCCCGTCCAGCAACAACCTGGCGAAGATGGCCACCACGCCGGCCTCTCCATGCGGATCCTGCCTGGGCCCGTAGACGTTGGCAAAACGCAGGGCCGCCCACTCGAGGCCTGAATCCTCCCGGGCGGAGAGCAGGCAATGCTCAACGGCGTATTTTGAAGCTCCATAGAAGGAGGCCGGAACGCAGCGCATTTCCTCGCTGAGGACGTCCCTGTCCTGCACGCCATAGCAGGCGGCTGAGGAGGCGTAGACGATCCTGCGCACGCCATGGCGCCGCGCGGCGCCAATGATATTCAGGGAACCGAGAACATTGATCCGCGCATCCATTTCAGGATCCTGCATGGAAACCGCCACCGAAACCTGTGCGGCGAGATGAATGACATCGTCGGGACTGAACTCCTCGAAGGCACTCTCGACAGATTCGGTGATGTCGAGTTCATAGAGCCTCGCGCCGGCCGGCACCTGGTCCGCGCCGCCGCCGGAAAGATTGTCCAGGACCGCGACCTCGTACCCGCGCCCAAGAAGCTCCTCTGTGACATGAGAGCCTATAAAGCCCGCGCCGCCGGTAACCAGGATCTTTCGACCCATTCTCACGCTCCAGAATAAAGAAAATGAAAGCGCGGGAATTATAACCTCGTCGGGGGACGCTTTCTGAGGCGCTCTATAGAAAAACTTTCATCCGGGGGTCATCCCCGGCCCCCTCAGGGTGTGTCCTGGCTGACCTCGAAACTCGCTACAGCCACTCTTCCGCGGTCATCAACGCAGCGAATTCTGTGGGCGCCGGCGGTGAGATCCCAGCCGACCTTGTCGGCAGAGCCGGCCTCCACCAACAGCTCACCGTCGAGAAACCAGTAGAGTTTTCTCACATCGGCGGCGGCGGCGGCGCTGAACTGAAGCCGCTGCCTGAAGGAGGCGCCCCTGACCAGCAGAAAGCGGGAGCCATCCACNGGCGATACGATCTGGGGAGACTGGNCCNTNCGCCCCGCCGCCCCGCACCCGGGATGATGAGGAAGCCTCTCGTGGNCAGGCGAAACGTTCCTCTCNANCCAGCCCGCCATCTCNGGCGGCCAGTCGACAATCACCTTGCGCCGGNGAGAGACCGCGGAGTCGTCNAGGCAGCGGCCGCAGAGCTCCAGGCCCCGGGCCTCATCAACCAGNATTTCACGGTGGACCCCGCAGNCCGCCATCCCCAGCGACCGCAGCGGCAGCCTCACCCTCCTCGTTCCATCGCANTGNTTCCCNNGCCTNTGCCCGCTGAGAGAGCAGACCTCCCTCTCCACCAGCTCCCNTGTCNGGNGCCATTGGGAANCNGCCCCTTCTGANAGATCAAGNCAGAGNGGCAGAGCGAGNGGAAGNGCCGCCTCGCCTCCGATCAGACCCGGGCGCGGACGGCCGAATACATCCCCGACCCAGACACCGACGATCCAGGTTGGACTGAACGCTACAGTCCACGCATCGCGCAACCCGAAGGAGGTGCCCGTCTTATAGCCGAGCGCCGGACCACGATACCCGGCCGGTATCACACCGGAGCGAAAGAGATGTTCATCAGTCGAGAGCGCCTCGAGAACGGCCGCGGCTGACCCCGCGCTGAAGATGTTCCTGCTCGCAGGACGCGCAGAGCTCTCTCCTGCCAGAACCGCCGGAGGCCTCCAGGTCCCGAGATTCGGAAGAGCCGCATAGGCTCCGGCCAGCTCGAGCAGGCTCACCTCCCCGCCGCCGAGGCAGAGCGTCATGCCGTAATCGCGGGGTCTTCTATAGAGACCGTTGAACCCCGCCTGGCGCAGGACATCGAGATAGCGCCGGGTACCAACGCGCGACTGCAGGCGAACGGCAGGAATGTTCAGAGACCTCGCGAGGGCCTCCGCTGCCGGGACGGGACCGTGGTAGCGACGACTGTAGTTCTGCGGAATGTAGGCGGTAAAAGGGGATGGAACGTCCGGCAGAAAAGCGGAAGGAGAGGATTTCCTGAGGTCAAAGGCCAGGGCGTAAAGAAAAGGTTTCAGCGTCGAGCCCGAGGACCGCCTCGCGAGAGCTGCATTGTACTGGCCCCGGAGCTTCGAATCGAAGAACTCCGGAGAACCCACCATGGCACGAACCGCGGCGCTCTCAACCTCCAGGGCGACAACCGCGAGCCCGAGGCCTCTGAATCGATCAGCGTGCCGGCGAAGATAGTCGTCCAGATGCGCACGGGCCGCCGCCTGAACGCTTGAATCGAGAACGGTCCGGATGCGGCCCGGGTCGCGACCAAGCGACCGGGCCCTGTAACGCGCAAGATCGGAGAAATGCGGCGCCTCGAAAGGCCAGGCGTGAGGCCGCACCGCCGGACGTGAACGGGANGCGTCCTCGAAACGGCCCTGGTCAATCATTCCCTGGCGAAGCATGGCCGCCAGCACCAGCTGCCGCCGGGCAAGAGCCCGGTCATAGTAACGATCCGGACGAAGCCGGGAGGGGCTCTGCGGAAGACCGGCTATCAATGCCGCCTCTCCAAGGCTGAGATCAGCGGCCGACTTGCCCAGGTAGCGCCGCGCGGCGGCCTCGACCCCTCTCAGATTTCCTCCGTAGGGAGCCAGGTTCAGATAGGCGGCGAGAATATCATCTTTGTCGAGACGGGCATCGATCTGCAGGGCGTAAAAAGCCTCGACAATCTTGGCGGCGATGGTGCGCGGCCGCTGATCGAGAATTCGAACCAACTGCATGGTCAGGGTGGAGGCTCCGCTGTGAACCCGCATGCGAACCAGGTTCTGCCAGGCGGCGCGGAACACCGCCGGAATATCAACCCCGTGATGGCTGCGGAAGTCCTGGTCCTCTACGGCGATCGTCGCCAGCTCGAGCCAGTCAGAAATCTCATCAAGCCGGCTTACGAAACGAAACTCATCATCATCGCTTCGGTAGGCCCGCAGCCAGCTTCCATCTGATGCGGTGACCCAGGAGGAGGCCGGATAAGAGTTAAAACGGCTGAGCTGAAAGGGAAACAGGAAACAAAGAGCTGCGAGCAGGACCGCGGCGGCGAGAAGCCCGCACAGCCCGGCTGCGAGGAGCCTGCGAGCTCCCGGAAAACGAAATCCGCGGGTTCTTCCTGAACCATCCCGTGACTTCATTTCAATCTTTCCTGGTGCCCCCGACNATCAATCGCCCCGCGCCGTGACGGCTGAAGATGCCCGCATCGTACATGCTCTCAGCCGTGATAACCGGCAATATAAAATCTCCCCGGGTCACGGCCCGGGCGGCATAGCGGTAGACCGCGTGGCCCCGGAGCATGCGCGGAACATAGAAAAGCACCCGGTCATCGCGAATATCCATATGGGCCAGCTTGAGATGCCTGGGGCCCTGGGATTTTTTATCCTCTTTCTTCGGCGGCGAGAGGCGGGGGTTCTCTACCTCCAGACCCGCGGGCAAGAGATCGGTGATGACGAGATTGGAGTGGTTCGACGAGCTCTTCAGGCTCACCTCCACCTGGACAACCTCGCCATGCGACACCGTCCCATCGACAACCTCGTTGCCGTCTCCATCGAGGTATCGCCGACGAACCTCGAGACCCGAGTCGAGCTCCTCGACCTTTCCATCTACAGGCACCCCCTCCTCAACCAGGAACCAATGCAGGACACCGTCCCCCTCGAGGCTGACACTGACAGTCTGCCCGGANTAGTCCCCCTCGAGAANCTTGCTTTCACCCGCCTCCAGAACAANAGCATCCGCTTCGCCAANCCGGATCGAGGCGGTATAGTTGGAGNCATCCTTCCCTTGCTGGCGAGCGTACTTGCCGAGTGCCAGCAACGCGTAGGCGTTCTCCTGGGTGTTGCCCCAACGCCCCGAGACCCTGTAGCCGTGCAGACGGGTTACAAGCGCCGCAACCTGCGGGCTCGCCGGATCGACATCAAGCAGGGTAGAGAGCATCAGAGCTGATTCCCGNGCGGGNGAGGTCAGGGCGCCATGGGTCTGCNTTTCCNCAGTNGGNGCCGGAAGNGCCTCGCCCAGGATGGTTCNCGCCTNCTGNGCGCGCCCAAGGGCGGAGAGCGCGGCGCCGAGCAGAAAGCGNTCCTCGGTCGAGAGACCTGNTTCTCCCGAGNCGGTCTCTGCCTGGTCTTTTTCCAGCAGGAAAGAGATCCTCCCCTCAAGACCCTCATCCCGGCCGGCCAGGGCCAGGACNTAGATCNNNTAGGCNCCCTGCCTGCGCTTCCNCCAGATCGAAGCTNCCCTGANCTCCTCCGCGAGGGCGTCAAGCACCTGGCCNAGNTCCTGCTCGGGAACATCGATGCCGGCCTTCNGCGCTTCGACCAGGAAGTGCGCCGCGTAAACCGTTCCCCANTACCAGCGAGTCCTGTACCCGGGCCACATTCCNAACCAGCCATTCACGTTCAACATGGACAACAGGCGGTTGATGCCGGNCTGCACATACATATCGATCTCCGCCCCGCGCTGGCCNAGGGNNANCTGGGCTGAGCCGTATTGGGAAGAGAGCATCTCTCCGAGCTCCTTGAGGTAGANCAGCGGAAAAACCTTGGAGGTGGTCTGCTCGAGGCAGCCATGNGGATAGCTGATGAGGTAATGCAGCGAGCCCAACAGGTCGAGNTCGGGNANCGGCGANAAGCAGAGTCGATGGNNAGCCGTTCCCGCGAGCGCAAGCGCTCCCCAGCTTCAGCTCGAGCGNAGAAGACGCCGTCACGGCTCCCGATCTTGTGCTNACAANNCGNGGNGCCGCCGGCCGCACCGGCAATTCTACCTTGAGCTCGGTTGTTTCTTTCCCCAGGNTCGCCCGNATCCTCACCTGCGCGACCCCCACACTCTCCNGGGCCTTNACNCCATGGTAGAGCCGACGGGTNTCGCCNTCCTCGAGTCCCACCTGCCTGGTATGCGCAGAGGCGAAGGCNAGNTCGGTGACNGCCTTCGTTGAGGANTCGAGAGGCCCGACCAGATCCCAGTCGAGCTCCGCTATGCCCCGCGCCCCGGTCTCGTTGAAGAGATCAATCGTCGNAACAAAACGATCNCNCGGNGCNNNAAAACGCGGNAACCCCAGCTCCAGGTGCAACGGTGAGCGAACCTTGATGTAATTCTCCGCCGAGCCAAAACGGACNCCGGAATGGGCNATCGCCATNATCCTCANTTCGCCGGAAAAATCGGGGAGCTCNAAGTTNGCCAGAACCCGGCCCTCNGAATCAGTGGAGAACGTACCCAGCCAGAGAGCCGTACACTGAAAGCGCTTGCTCTTCACCGGGTTCAGGCGNCTGCCGCTGTCGAATCCCTCTCCTTCCGAACCGCCGCCAGGCCTGGCTGCTTTCGTTTCAAGACCGGCCTCGGGCAGCAGGTGACTGTAAATGTCTGAATGCGCGACGGCGTGGGCCCGCTGGCGTCCATAGAAGAAGTTCCAGGGGTCGGGCGTCGAATAATCCGTCCAGGCCAGGATACCCTCATCCACCAGGGCCAGGCTGACCTGTGCCTGGCATGGCTCGCCATCCTGCCCGGCAACGCTCACCAGGGCCGCCCCGGAAGCTCCGGGCCGAAGATCCTCGGGCGCCTGCAGGCTGACCAACANCTGCCGCTCACTGTAATCAATCCACAACGGAGCTATCCCATAGGCCCGATGGGGACGCCACTTCTGGCCGGGATCGACACCCCGGATCACCGAGGCCGCCACGTACGCATTGCCGAAGGGAATATCGGGAACGGGTATCGCGACCTCCATGTGGTTGGTCTTCATCTCAATCACCCGATGGCTGAGAACCCTGTCGGTCTCCGTCGTCAACAGCAGGGTGCCGGGAAAAGGCGCGCGGATCATCACCCGGGCCTCGTCTCCGGGGTAGAGCANCCGGGAGAGCACCTCGACCTGCAGCGCCTCCGGCTTGTCCATATTCCCGCTGCTGTTCCAATAGTAGCCCGGAGCCCTGACCCAGAACTCAACCGCCGCGGTCCGATTGCTCGGCTTATCGGCGAGAACCACCCTGTAGTTCCCGGGCTCGTCAAGCTCCAGCGCGAGCTCTCCCCGGCCATCGGCCAGAGCCACCTTGTAGCTCTCGACCTCGAAGATCTCCTTATTCGAGCGATAACGGTAATGGCCCGCCGAGTTTCTCTCCATCACCGTACTCCATTCAACACGATTCAGAACCAGCGCCAGCTCATCAAGGTCCGCCGGCTGGCCGTTCGCCTTCAGGGCAATACACTTGAAGGACAAGCTGGAGCCTGGTCTTGGAACGCCCTTGAAACCTTTTCGAATGCCAACGTAGAAAGGCGCCGGGTCAACATCGAGCGCAAGCCGGGTGTTGACGGCACGGCCGCTGGTGTCGCTGGCTTCGGCGGAGAGAGCGAGCACCAGGGGGAGGTCATTGTCGACCGTAGGTATCTGCACCTCAAACCGGGCCCGGCCATCCTTGTCGAGCTTCGCGCTGCCGAAGACGCCCGTGACGTTCAGAGGCGAAGCGGACGAATCCCCGAATACATATCCCGAGGCGGCGCCTCCCGGGGGATTGAAGGCTCCCTTGGAGAGCGACCACCCCAGCTCCACCACGACACCCCGGGCTGGCAGCCCGGCAAGGTATTCGCCGGCAACCACGACCTCAACACTCTCACCCGGATGGAAACGCCGGGGGCCGGCGCCTTCGGTCTCTACCGGCCGCTCGTCTTTTTTCCGCTCGTTCCCGACTCCATCCACCGAGACCGAGAGCCTCATTCGGCTTGGGACAAAATCCTCTACCTGGAAGCGCGCCGAGCCAAGCTGCCGTCCATCTTCACCCGGCAGCCGCAGCGCCACCCTGTAGGAACCCGTCACCGAAGACTCCGTAATCTTGAAAGACACCCCGGCAGCGCCGGAATCGTCAACCCGGGAGCCCAGGAGCTTGAANCGCTTCATGTCAGGCCGCAAGATCTCAAATTCGACGGGAAAGGTCCCCGGCTCCTCGAGCCAGGAATCCCGCACAACCGCCTCGATACGAACGCTGTCGCCGGGGCGATAGACTCCGCGGTCACTGTAGACAAAACCATCGTAGCCCTGCGCAAGGTAGGATCGTCCATAGACGGGAAAATCAACAAACTGGATGCTTTGCGCCTCGAGCTCAAGATAAGACACCGAGCCGGCCTGCTCTCCAAGAACCACAAAGGGAGCTCCATCGCGGTCATCAAAGGGACCGTTCATCCGGGCAAGTCCCTCATCATCGGTCCGGGCGGAGACCAGCTCCTGGTTGTTCGCTGTCCAGAGAGAGATCTCCACGCCCTCAAGCGGCTTTCCACCGGAGATCGAGGTTGCCCAGACAAGGAGGCCTTCTTCGGAGGCCATGGCGCTCAGGGCGATATCTGTCACGGTGACAAGAAGCTCATCTTCACGCCAACGATCCGTCTTGTCCCGAGCCTCTACGAACCAGACGCCTTCGACCTCTGAAGAGGCCGACTTCTCATCAGCCAGCAGCTGTCCCAGGTCGAACGAACTTTTGACAACCTCATTGCGCGGCCCACCGAGTGAAAATTCCTTCCACTCACCCTTGCGTGTAAAGAGCGCGTTGGCCGAAGAATAATACCTGTTCTGATTCAGATGGCTGAGATAGAGGACCAGGTTGTTCGAATGGACCCGCTGGGCCGACAGCAGCACCGTCTCGACATTGACCGTCGACATCTGGAGCTTGCGCCGTCCCCTGGGCGAAAGGAAGCCGGCGGATCTTTCGAAGGCGAGAGCCGCCTTACGGTCTGGAATATAGATGTGACGGGAGGCGGTTGCGCTCAGCAGATAGCCTTCCTGGCCGGGCAGCCCTCTCAGCGCCGTAACCTTGTAGTGCGTCCCCGCCTTGAAGGGACCGGAGAGAACAACCTTTGATTGAGAAGGGTATCGCGACCAGTAATGACGGTCGTACAAGCGGGCAACGAAGTCGACTNGAGGCTCGACGACAAACCAGTCCTTGAGTCTCCCCGCCACGCCCACATCGATAGAATGGTTAAAGCGCAGGTGCAGCTCAGGCCGCGCAAATCCATCGCCGCCAGAGGCCGNGACGGTTTGCATGTGCAATTGAAACAGCAGCGGAACGCTGCGGCGCACGGTCTGGGACAGGCCAAGAGGACCACTTTCGCCCTTGAGACCGGCTTCCAGCAGGACCACGGCCTCCTCCACCGGCTTTCGCGTCCGCACCGCGAAGTAGATGGCCGACGACCCGGCGGTGAGTATTTCGTAAGGCGAGTCCTCGCCATTGCCGTCAAGCAGGGTGAGCTTCTCACCCAGAGCTCCAGGGGAAACGCTGTCGTTAAAGGTCAGGCCGACCGTCACCTGTCCTTCTCTGGTGAAATCTATCTGCTCGACTTTCACCAGGTTCAGCGGACCCGTATCAAACTCAAATCGATAGGGCCCGGCGTAATCGTTTCCTGTCACGCTGTTGAATCGCTCGCTCAGCAGGAGAACGAATGCGGTGCATGACGGCAGGCGCTGNGCCGGATGGAAGCGCAAGGTCTCCGGGCCGAAGAACCGGGTCTCTCCGGGGATCCTCTTCATGCTCTCAAGGGGCTGCGGTCCCGGCTGAGCAGGATTCCTGATGGCGATTTCAAGAAGCCCGGCCACCCTGGCTGAGGCGATCGTACTGTCATCAAAAATGTCCCGGCTGAACTCGATGAGAGGTGAGTGATGACGGTCTATTGTCCCCCCGGTATGAGAGGAGAGCTCCAGGCCAGCCGACCTCGAGCTCCAGGCGGATGAAAGTGACGCCACCGCGACGATGACCACAACCGATAAGAGAGAGGCGATTGCGATAAACCGCCTACGATCGGACATAAGTTTCGAGATGAAACCCAGATTCATGATGTTGCTCCTCAATTCTCCACTTCACCACGCCACGGCTCCCGCCGGGGAGTGAAGGCCCGACGAACCGGGGCGAAACACGCACCGGGATGAGAGCCTCCGTTGATTTGTCGCCGCGATGCGGTGACGCGACCATGGCCGTACCTCTGCTGGCGCTCTCGCGCTCAGCCGAGCATTTTTCTCTTCTTGATGACTTCTCTTCTTGATACCTGTGCTCTTCGAGGAGCTTTACGTCACCGCATTGAGCGCGTTGCGCAACGCCCAGCGCGGGCCAACCTGAACGGGCCAGCCTGAACGGGCCGAAAAAACCTCGAAGATCTTCACTTCTTCACTTCTTCTTTCGGTCTGCGAACTCAAAAAAGAGTCCGTCAAAACACCCTGCTGATTTGCTCCACAGACTGCGAGCGAGTCTTGAAATCATGAAGCCCGATCTGCAGAAAACAAAAAAATTCGTGTTTTGTATGTGGCAGCTTAGCAATTGCCCTAGATCCTGTCACCAACTCACCCGCAAAAACTCAATGGAGACTGGCATCTACCAAGGTGCAGGTTTTATGATGGTCTGAGATCATGATCACCCTGACCTTACGAGATATCGTCAATAACCGCGACTGGAAGCTTCAGACGGATGCTGAGAGCCTCCTGATTGGACGTAACCGTGATGCCCAGGTCTGCATAAGAGACCGAAGCGTATCCAAGAATCATTGCCGAATCGAAAAACGTGGCAGCTCCTATCGATTCAAAGATCTCGGCAGCCGTAACGGGACTCTGATCAACGACCTGCGCTGCGACAGCGGGCCGATAGAAAACGGCGATGAGCTGAAGGTCGGAAATTTCATCATTCACTTCCAGACAAACAGCGCGGCGACCAGCCCGGGTGGATCCGGGGGGGAAGCTGCTGCCTTTGACCAGCCGATTGGCGCTGGTGACCTGGATGATGATTTTGATTCCCTGATGAACGATGCGACGCTGACTGATTTTGGTAGTGAAAACCCCTTCGCCGACCCCACGCCAACACCCCAGGCCGAGCAGCCTCCAATGCCGCAGCAGCCTCCCCAGCAGCAG
>PAOC01000075.1 GCA_002708465.1 Planctomycetota bacterium | reverse complement strand
CCGGCTCCCTGGCGAAGCAGACCGGCGAAGGCTGCCCATCAAAATGGAAAGAGGAAGGCGACCAGACCCTCGCGCCGAGCCCGGAGATGGTCGGTCGTGTACACGAAGCGCTCAGGAAATAACCCGCGCTGCCTTTAACCGGCCGCCAGGGAGCCGGCCGCCAAGAAACCGGGCCCCTGCTTGCCATGAGCCCGGGGGCGGGGGAGAATACGGACTGACAAGCTAACAAGGGTAATTAACCAGTGAAAGCCTCAGCCCGATTTCTCCGCCAGGCGGCCCTGCTGCTGACAGCGGCCCTCCTTGCCCTTGCCCGCCCGGCAGAAGCCGAGGAGGCGCTCGGGAAGAGGGAGGCCCTGCGCCGGCCGGTGGCCCTGGGCTTCTGCGGCGGAAGGCTGCTGTGCGCCAATCGTGACAGCGGCTCTGTTTCGCTCATCGAGCTTGACCCGCCGAGGGTCAGCTCCGAACAGAAGATTGGCCGCCGGCTCGAGGACCTCGAGTGCGCGGGAGACGGAGTCCTCGTAACCGACTCCGCCGCCGGACGTCTCCTCTCTCTGTCCTTCGCCGCCGGGCGGCTCGTGCAGACCGCCGCCCTTCCGATCGCTGGAGCGCCGGGCGACATCTCCCTGGACGGCGCTGGCGAGCGCTGCGCCGTCGCCTCCCCCTGGAGTCGGCAGGTAACCCTCGTCAACCTCGAGCAAGGCAGAGATGGAGGCACGGCCCTGCGCCTCGCGGCAACGATAAAGCTGCCCTTCTCGCCCGGCCTGCTCGTCTTCTGCCGTAAAGACACCCTGCTGGTGGCAGCCGACGCCTATGGAGGTCGGCTCGCCCTCATCGACCCCGGCAACGCGCGCCTCATCGGCACCCGGAGGCTCGAGGCACACGGCATCCGCGGCCTGGCGGCCAGCACGGATGGTAAAGGCATCCATCTCTCGCACCAGCGCATAGAGGGCGGCGCCCCCACGACCAGGAACAGGGTCTTCTGGGGACAGGTGATCAGCAACATACTCNGGAGCGTCAGCTTNAGNCACCTCCTNGAGGAGACACCCGGNGCCGTCGCAGGGGAAAGNCCAGTNGCCCATTGGAGCCTCTATCCCTTCGGCACCCCCGGCAAGGCCGCCGGNGATCCAGGCGCTGTCGCTGTCGGCCCCCTCGGAACGANGCTGGTGGCTCTCGGCGGCGTTGACCGGATCGCCCTGCGGTCAGGGCCGGGGCCTGTCTTCAAAGAAATCGACGTNGGTGANCGCCCCATCGCCGTCGCGCTCGGCCCGGNAGAAAAATACGGNTACGTGGCCAATCACTTCGATGACTCCATCTCGGTCATCGGCATCGCCNNCGCGGAGGTCATCCAGACCATCTCCCTNGGGCCCGGNNNGCNGCTGACGCCGGCGGAANAAGGCGAAAAGCTCTTTTATGATGCGAAGCTGTCACTCGACGGCTGGTACAGCTGTCACAGCTGCCATCCCGATGGTCACACCCATGGCCANCTCAATGACAACCTGGGAGATGACACCTACGGCACCCCAAAGCGGGTCCCGACGCTCCTGGGNACCTCCAATACCGGCCCCTGGGGCTGGATCGGCAACAGGACGACCCTCTGGGAGCAGGTGGAAAAATCGATCGAGACCACCATGCGGGGCAAGAAGCCCGNGGCNNCGGTCGTAGAGGCNCTCGTCGCCTACCTGGAGCTCTTCGATACGGCCCCGCCCGGAAGTNTGGAACAAAACAGGGNCNCGGTAAAAAGAGGCNCNGNCGTTTTCGANCGNCTCAAATGCGGCAAGTGCCACCGCCCCCCCGCCTATACGACNGCGGGATCCTACGATGTNGGCCTNNCNGATGAAACCGGGCAGAGACTCGTACAATCCACCCTCGCTCAGGGGGCTTCCNCACCGCGNCCGGTTCCTGCACGACAACNGGNCCCGGTCTCTCTCCCGGGCNCTCGAGCTCCATCGNCCGGCAGCCATGAAAGACCTGCCGGANACNGCCCGNNCGGATCTCCTCAGCTTCCTGCTGAGCCTCTGATCCTCAGCTGCGGCTCAGGGCGNCTCCCAGCTTCCACTCTCGCCGGAGCGGAAGAGCGCCTCGATCACCTTCATATTGGCGACGGCATCTTCAAGAGGCGTNGTCACCTCCCGATCNTCNAGNATCGCCCNGGANAAATCATCNCCCTGGATGGTGTATTGATCACAGGTGTCGAANTCCAGNGTCTCGATATCCTCGCCGAAGAGATCTCCCCGGGAATGAAAGACCCGGCAGGGNCTGTCAGGCGGAGCNTTGTAGGGAATCTCCACCTCCAGGCGGCCCTCGCTGCCGAANAAGTGNGCCCGCTGGTACGGNACCATCTGGGTGCTGCACATGAANGANGCCTGGCCCGAGGGATAATCCAGGATCGCCGAGTCAAGACGNTCGATGCCCATGTCCGGATCCCGCTGCACNAGCCCAAGCACCCGGGTGGGNTCCTCNCCAAAAACAAAACGGGAGGTGGTGATCGGGTAGCAGCCGATATCCATGATCGCTCCACCGCCGATNTCCGCCTGGTTGCGTATATTCTCCGGGTCACGGTTGAAATAGCTGAAGATGAATTGCGCGCCGAGAAGCTGGCCGACNGAGCCGTCCCGNACACGGTCCCTGACCGCGAGCCACTGGGGGTGGGTACGAACCATGAAGGCCTCCTGGATCCTGACCCCGGTGCGATCCCGGGCCNCGATCAGCTCGAGCGCATCGGCAGAGGACAGGGCGATCGGCTTCTCNCAGAGAACNTGCTTGCCCGCCTCCGCCGCCTTCACCGACCAGGAGACNTGCAGATGNTTGGGCANCGGATTGTAGACGGCGTCGATNTCCGGATCGGCCAGNAGCTCCTCGTAGGAACCGTAGCTCTTCGCGATCCCCAGCGANTCGGCGGCCGAGGCGGCGCGNGCNGCATCTCTCGAGGCGATCGCNGCCACCTCCGCAAACTCNCCCTGCTGCATCGCCGGGATAACCTTCTCAACGGCTATCTTCGCGACTCCAAGGACTCCCCACCTGATCTTGGCGCTCATATCTCAATCCTCATTGGTTGGCTTAAAGGGCCACATNATGCAGGAAGGCCCACCCCGCGTCGAGTACACAATACCGAGGCGGCTCTCGCGAAGGGCGCTTCCGTCAGCGCCGCCGCACCCAGCTCTCGCTGAGCGACAACCGACCGGCCTCGTTTTCAACCCCGGCGTAGGGGTCATCGCTGATGAGGACATTGCCATCGAGATCGAGGTAATCAGCCAGCGGGCCGAGCTGGGCGGCNGCCGAGATCAGGATAGAGGTCTCGATCATGCAGCCGAACATGACCCGCAGTCCCAGGGTCCGGGCGAGATGCACCATCCGCAGGGCCGGGAGAATCCCGCCGCACTTCACCAGCTTGATGTTGATGCCATGGAAGCGCCCGGCGAGCTTCGGTATGTCCCCGGGAAGGATGGAGTTCTCATCTGCAATCACCGGCAGGGCCGATTTTCGGCACACCTCCTCCATGGCATCGAGCTCCTCCGGCGGCAGCGGCTGCTCGATGAACTCCACTCCGAGCGCCTTCAGCTCCGCGGACTTTTCGATGGTCTCCCTGGCCGTCCAGCCGCAGTTGGCGTCAACCCTGAAGACCGCGTCCGTCTCCTTGCGAAGCGCGCGAATGATCTCGATGTCCTGCGGGGTACCGAGCTTCACCTTCAGAATGGGATATTGGGCGGCCTCACGAAGCTTGCCCAGCATGTGCTCGACCGTATCGATGCCGATGGTGAAGGAAGATAGCGGCGTCCGTTCCGGATTGAGGCCGAGGATTCTCCACAGCGGCGCGCCGAGCTTGCGGCTCGCCAGGTCGAAGAGGGCGGTGTCAAAGGCGCAGAGAGCCCCCCGGCGGCCGCCGAGCAGCTCGGCGGCCTGCTCGAGAACGTCGCGATAATGCAACGGGTCGGCATCCGCGGCCAGCGCCTCGAGGAGCTGAAGGTCTTCGCGCACTCCCTCGGCATCCTCCCCGTAGAAGCTCGATGGGCTGGCCTCGCCGAAGCCGGAGAGCTCTCCATCGGAAAGCTCGACAGTAACCACCCGAACCACGTTCTGGGATTCCCGTGAGATCGTGAAGGTGTGACGAAGATGGATCTCTTCGATGGCTGTCTGTAACTTCATGAGCAACCTCCCTGGCTGGAACCTTCGCTCAGACGGCGGCGCTCTTCAAGCACCGCATCCACAATCGGCTCGCAGCCGAATCGCACCACGTCGGCAGCCGGCAGGCCGAGGTTGTCACGCAGGGCGGCGAGGAGCTTCTGCGCCGCGCCCTCATCGAGGGAGGAGGTGTTAGCGGCCACCGCGACGACCCGTGAAGGAGACATCACATTCGCCATCGACTCGTAGAGCTCGATCACCTTCTTGAGCGGAGGCATCTCCTGCTCGCTGTGGCGAATGGTCGTGCGGGTCGGGTCGAAGCCCATGACCATCGCCTGGGGAGCGCAGCCATGCAGGAGGCCTAGCGTCACTCCCGAATAGAGCGGATGAACAAGAGAACCCTGGCCCTCGATAAGAACAAAATCCTTGTCCCTGTTTTCAAGCACCAGCTGCTCGGCCGCGCCGGCGATGAAATCGCTGGCCACCGCATCGATCGGGATGCCGGCGCCGCTGATCATGATGCCGGTCTGACCGGTGGCGAGAAATTCCGCCGTATGCCCTCTCTCTCTCAGGGCCGCCGTCAGCTCCAGNGCCGTCAGCATCTTTCCGACACCGCAGTCGTGCCCGACCGTNTGCACCCTGAAGCAGGCTGTGTTGCNNGCCTCATTAGANGACACCACGAGATCGGCGGGNGGNCGGCGNACATCGATNAGCTCGCCGCCATGCTCCGCGGCCAGCGNCGCGANCTCCGGATCNTCCGCGATAAANGTGTGGAGGCCGTTGAGGATTTTCATCCCCCCACNGAGGGCATCGNNGATGATNGCGCGCCAGCTGCCGGGCAGCTCNCCTCCGGCGGTGGCNATCCCCATCACCAGGGTNTCAGCCTCGANGCCGTCGAGAGAATCAACAAAGGGGATTGNGCCGCCGACCCCGAGCACCTCCCCGGCGGTCCTCCCAGCGCAGGCGGAATCGTATACCGCCGCCACCTCCTCGCCGCGATAGCGAAGCAGCCCCGTGGCGGTCTTGGCCTCGGCGGGATTCGACATTCCCTCTGTAAGAAGAATCATTCGGCTCATGCGGATTCCATCCANCTCTCTGTGGNTTCAGGATTCTAACCCAATNGCCCGCCGCTGTCGCCGCCGGGAAGCATTGAAAACNCCGGCTCNGAAGGCGAAAATAGACCCTGCTGNAGATCGCTCNGANNCACGACCCTGNAANTNNCCCCACNCCATGCCACGTATAGTAAAAACCGTCTGCTCACACGANTGCCCGGATGCCTGCAGCGTCCTGNTCACCGTTGAGGATGATNGCGGGAACCCGGGCGGCGCCCGGGCNGTTCAATTNCGTGGAGACCCCGNGCACCCCGTNACCAGGGGTTTTCTCTGCGGCAAGGTCAACACCTACGAACAGNTCGTCTACTCGAGCGAGCGTGTNCTCCATCCCCTTCGCAGATGCGGNCCCAAGGGCGAGGGNCGCTTTGAGCGCGTCAGCTGGGANGAGGCGGTCTCCGTCATCGCCGAGCGCATCAACATCGCCNGCCGGGAGAGCGGCGGCGAATCGCTCCTGCAATANACCTACGCCGGCACCATGGGCCTNGTGAANCGCAACTGCCCCAACGCCCTCTTCAACCGGCTGGGCGCCACGCNGCTGCGCCAGAANATCTGNTNTTNCGGAGCCGACGAGGGNTACCGGGTCACGGTCGGCAGCGGCTACGGGGTNGANCCCGAGGACACGGTGCACAGCGANCTCATCATCGTCTGGGGNGCAAACGTGGTCACCACCCAGGTNCACCTGATGCCCTTCCTCGATGAGGCCCGTAAAAAAGGCGCCCGCATGATCGTCATCGACCCCTACCGCAATCGAACGGCGAGGGTCGCGGACCAGTGGCTCGGCATAAGACCGGGGACCGACGCGGCGCTCGCCCTGGCCCTGATGCACATCCTGGAGAGGGACGGGTTGCTCAACCGTGATTTCATCGAGCGGCGAACCACCGGCTTCAAGCGCCTGAGCCGAGAGGTGCTGCCGCGCTTCGAGCCGGCCAGGGCGGCGAANCTCACCGGCCTGTCGGAGGANGACATCGAGAGCCTGGCCCGGGAACTTGCCGGCGCCAGCGCCCCGCTCATCAAGGTGGGNATTGGAATCGGCCGNAGCACCCGCGGCGGCGGGGCGGTTCGGGCCATCTGCTCCCTGGCCGGGTTCACGGGCTCCTACGAGGCGCTCGGCGGCGGCGTCCAATACGACACCGGCTNCGAGTTTCANCTCGAGCTCGACTCCATCAANCGCCCCGACTGGCTCGAGGGAGANCCGCGCAGCCTGAACATGACCGACATCGGACCGGCCCTGTGCGACTGGCAGGATCCGCCGATNCGNTTTCTCTATGTCCACGGNACCAACCCGGCCGCCACCGCTCCCCTGCAGGCCCNGGTCCACGCCGGGCTCGCNAGNGAAGACCTGTTTACTGTCGTTCACGAGCGGTTTCTCACAGATACCGCCCGCTATGCCGACATCGTCCTGCCNGCCCCGACATTCGCCGAATACGCGGATCTCTACAAGGCCTACGGNCACCTCTACCTTCAATACGCCGAGCCCGCCATCGCTNCCCTTGGAGAATCGCGCTGCAACCTGGAGGTCGTACAGGCTCTCGCGAAGGAGCTCGGCTACGACGACCCCTGGTTCAACCTGGACACCCGGGAGCACGCTCGAGCCCTGCTCAGCGGCTCTCACCCGAACCTNGAGGGACTCGACCCGGAGAGCATCCTCGCAGGAGAGATCACCCGCCTGAACATCCCGAGAAAAACCTGCGGCTTCGGGGAGCGTTTTGAAACGCCATCGGGAAAGCTCGAATTTTATTCCTCCGAGCTCGAGGCGCAGGGCCTTGCTCCACTGGTAGATTATGCCGAGCCGGAAGAGGAGGAAGACCTGGAGCGCTACCCCCTGCGCCTGATCACTCCTCCGGCGCATTCCTTCCTGAATTCATCCTTCGGCAACCTTGAGAAAGCGAGAAGNCGGGAGGGCGGCGGCCCCTTCCTGATGATCCATCCCGATGACGCGGGCGAGCTTGTCGACGGAGACCTGGTCGAGATCTCAAACCGTCAGGGCTCCGTTCGCCTCTCAGCACGGGTGACAACAGACACCAACAAGGGTACCTTGGTCGCTGAGGGAACCTGGTGGCCCTCGCACGGGCTGGAGGGGCGCGGCATCAACCTCCTGACATCCAACCGATTGACCGATCTCGGCGGCGGCTCAACCTTCCACGATAGCCGGGTAGAGCTGAAGAAAATCTGAGGAAACCTCTCCATGGCTGAAAAGAAAAAACGGATCGCGAGCCTGGAGAAGGAGCTCCGACGCCACCGCCAGCTCTACTACAACGAGCAGCCGGAGCTCAGCGATGCGGAATTCGACAAGCTGGTCGNCGAGCTCGAAAAGCTCGCCCCCGACAGCGAGGTCCTCGCCGAGGTGGGCGCTCCCGTCGATCTCGACCAGGCCGGCCTGCCCACAAAGGAACACCGCATCCCGATGGGCTCGCTGGACAAGGTCACGGAGGACAAGCTGGAGCTCTGGGTGGAGAAGGCCGGGCCGCTCTTCCTCATCCAGGAAAAATACGACGGCATCAGCCTCGAGCTCGAATACCGGGACGGCCGGCTCGTGGATGCGATCACCCGTGGAGACGGCTTCACGGGCGAGGTCGTAACCCACAACGTAGCGCACTTCGCGAACATCTCCAGCGAGCTGCCGGTCGCCTTCACCGGCAGCGTCCGCGGCGAGGTCATCCTGCGCCTCAGCGCCTTCGAGGAACACTTCCGGGAAAAAGATTTCGCCAACCCGCGCAATACCGTCAGCGGGACCGTCAGGAAGAAACATGGCGACCGCTCGCTGAACCGGCACTTCGAGCTCTTCTTCTATGATGCGCTCAGCGTCGACCGTGAGTTCGAGACGGAAAAAGAGAAGATGGCCTACCTTGGCGAAGAGCTCGGCCTGCCGGTCGCGGTCAGCTACTTTGACCAGACAATGGAAGGGCTGCTGGAGATCTACNGGCTCTACGAAGGGNACGAAGAAGGCGAGGGNAANCGCTTCGAGCTCGACTACGAGATCGATGGCCTCGTCGTACGATCCGACTCGATCGCCCTGCAGCAGGNGCTCGGCAGCCGCCAGAACAAGCCACGCTACGCCATGGCCTACAAGTTTCCCTCCTCCGGCAGCGCCACGAAGCTGCTCGAGGTGGACTGGTCCCTCGGGCTCGGCTCCCGGATCACCCCGGTGGCCCGGCTCGAGCCGGTGCAGATTGCCGGCGTCATGGTCTCCAATGCCACCCTTCATAATGTCGACACCATCGCCGAACTCGACCTGCGAATTGGAGACACGGTCTTCGTAGAACGAAGGGGCGACGTCATCCCCAAGGTGATCCGTGTTATCGAGCCGGGCAGCGGAGAGAAACCCGAGCCCCCCGCAAACTGCCCGAGCTGTTGCGGCCCCCTGTGCATGGATGGGAAATTCCTGGTCTGCCCCAGCGACGAGTGCCCCGGGAAGACCTACGGCGATATCCTGAAATGGATCAACTCCCTGGAGATCGACTCGCTTGGTGAAAAATGGGTGAGCACCCTGATCGAGGCGAAACTGCTCGAGGATCCGGCCGATCTCTACACGCTCTCGATCGAGGCGCTCGTTCCTCTTGATCGTATGGGCGAGACCCTCGCCGCCAAGATCGTCCAGAATATCGGCGAGTCCAGGACGCCCGCTCTCGAGCGCTTCATCGCGGCCCTCAACATCCCCGGCTTCTCACGTCAGCGCGCCCGCATGCTCATCGACGAGGGCGTGATCACCCTCGCCCAGCTCCTCGAAATGCCCGCCGAGGAAATCTCCGCGGTCAAGGGATTCGCCGACATCTCCGCCGAAGGAATCGTCGCCGGGCTGCAGAAAAAGAACTCCCTCATCGAAAAGCTTCGGAACCTCGCAGTGGAGCCCCTCCAGGGCGAGCCCGCCGACGAAGTGGACGGCGTGCTCAACGAAAAGACCTTCTGCTTCACCGGCGCCATCCAACGCATAGATCCCCTGACAGAGAAACGCCTCACCCGCAAACAGCTCGAGGAGATGGTCAAGGCGAACGGCGGACGCTCTCTCAAAGATGTAACCTCGAAGCTTNNCCATCTCGTCATGGCCAACCCGGANTCGAAATCNTCCAAGGCGAAAAAGGCTCGCGNCCTCGAGGTCAACATCCTCTCGGAAGAGGAGTTCTTTGCCCTGCTGGAAACTTAAACGCCTTCTTGCCAGGGGGCTGTACCGCTTATAATCTTCGCTCCCGCCCCGCTCATCGGAAATGACGTGGACGGGGACGTGAAAGCCATACAGGGAGAAGCCGAGATGAGATATTCCACCGCCTTAGTGATTCTGCTGCTGTTGACGTCTCCGGCCAGCGCCGGCGATGAGCAATATGTTCTCGGCGCGGACTCCAAGCGCAAAGACGGAACACCTGTCGGTAAGGTCACCAGGCATAGCCACAAGAGCGNGGTCTTTCCAGGCACCNAACGCGACTACTGGGTCTACGTCCCGGCCCAATATGATGGCTCGGCCCCGGCCGCTGTGATGGTCTTCCAGGACGGCAAGTGGTACGTCAACGAAAAGGGCCAGTTTCGCGCCACGGTGGTCTTCGACAACCTGATCCACTCCGGCGAGATGCCCATCACCATCGGAATCTTCATCAACCCCGGGGTGGTNCCNGCCGCGAAAAANGGCGCCAAGGCCAGGCGGAACCGCAGCTTTGAATACGACACCCTCAGTGATCAATATGTTCGCTTCCTCCTCGAGGAGCTCATCCCCGCGGTCGCAAAGGACTACAAGCTGACCAGGGATCCGAAGATGCGGGCCATCGCAGGTATCAGCTCCGGCGGGATCTGCGCCTTCACGGCGGCCTGGGAGAGACCGGACTATTTCCACAAGGTCGTCAGCCACGTGGGAAGCTTCACCAACATTCGAGGCGGGCATGTCTACCCCAGCATCATCCGTAAGACCGAGCGAAAAAATATCCGCGTCTTTCTCCAGGACGGGGCGAATGACCTCGACAACCTCCACGGCAACTGGCCCCTCGCTAACAACCAGATGGCCGCCGCGTTGAAGTTCAGCAAATACGACTTCGGCTTCGTCTTCGGCGAGGGAGGGCACAACGGCAGGCACGGCGGCGCCATCCTGCCTGANACCCTGCGCTGGCTCTGGCGNGACTGGAAACCGCAAGCCGGAAAAGACGGGAAGAAACAATGAACAAGACCCTGACGAGAAACCTCCTGGCCATCCAGGCTCTGTCGTGGATCATCGGCGGGGGGCTCCCTTCCCAGGACATGCCGCTGGACCAGGTGCTCATCGAAGGCGAAGGATGGGAGCTGGTGGGCGAAGGCTACAAGTTTACCGAGGGGCCCGCCTGCGATCCTTCCGGGCGGCTGTACTTTACCGACCCCCCGGGCGATACCATTTACCGTCTCGGCAAAGATGGCAAGCCGGAGGTGTTCGCAAAAGATGCCGGGCGCCCTGGCGGAATGATGTTCGGGCCCGGCGGACGGCTCTACTGTACCCAGGGCGTAAAACGCAGGATCGTAGCCTACGATGCCGCCGGAAAAACCGAGGTCATCGCCTCCGATGTCCGCTCCAATGACCTGGTCGTCACCGGCAAGGGAGGCGTCTACTTCACCGACCCGCGCGCGCAGCGAATCTGGTTCGTCGATCCGGAAGGCAAGAAGAGGGTGGTCGACGAGGGGATTGAACGCCCCAACGGCATCATCCTCTGGCCGGACCAGGGCACCCTGGTGGTCGCCGACACCAACACGGCGAGCCTCTGGACCTTNCGAATCGAAAATGACGGCAACCTGTCCCACAAACAACCCTACTACACCCTGCGCCTCACCAGGAGCCATGCCCCGAAGAGCGGGGCCGACGGCATGACCGTTGACCGTGACGGACGGCTCTATGTCGCCACCCATGCCGGCGTACAGGTCTTCGATACCCAGGGTCGCATCAGCGGGGTCATCGGAAGACCGCAGAAGGCCTTTCTCTCCAACCTCGTCTTCGCCGGAAACGGCATGCAGACACTCTACGCAACATCGAGTGACAAGGTCTACCGGCGCACAACGAAGGTCAGGGGTCTGCTCTTCACCTCTCCCGGGAAGCCGCCATCGAAGCCCTGATTCAGCGAACCGGAAGCTCCTGACGACGCCCGAGGTGATAATAAGCTCCCGCTCCGAGCCTGGTTCGCCTGTCGCGGTAGTAGAAGTGCGCCCTGTGTTTCCCGAGAACCTCCGCGACCAAACCGGTGACGATGATAGCGGTAGCCTCATCGAGACCGATACCCAGCAGCTGCGGGAAACGGGCGACCAGGCCTTCCATGTCGGGCAGGCGGTTGCGCTGGCTGAAATGCTGGTCA
>PAOC01000110.1 GCA_002708465.1 Planctomycetota bacterium | reverse complement strand
TGCATATAGGGCGCGGTAAGCGCGACATTCATGAGGGTAGGAGTCTTGAACCGTCCCCGGTCGCCCTCGGCCTCGCTCACCTCGTAGCGTCCGAGATCGGGGGCAGGCGAACCCTCCGCGACACCGACACCCGTGCTGTGATACTTTTCGTCGGTAAAATTGGGGCCCGAATGGCACGCCGTGCAGCGACCCCGGTTGTTATCCTTGAAAACCTCGAGCCCCCGGCGGGCGGCTTCACTGAGAGCTCCATCTTCCCCCGTCTCGTGGCGTTGCCAGGGCGAGTCGTAAACGACGATGGTCCGCTCAAAACTCGCGATGGCGCCGGTGATCCTCTCCAGGTCAACCCGCTCATCTCCATAGGCCTCTCCAAAGAGCCGCCTGTAGGCCGCGACCTGCGCCACCTTCGAGACAATCATCTGGTGGCTCTCGCCCATCTCCCCCGCCGAGGCCATCGGGATCGCCGACTGCTCCTCCAGGCTCCCTGCCCTTCCATCCCAGAACTGCTCCCGGCTGAAAATTCGGTTCACCACAGCCGGAGCGTTGCGTCTGCCGCGCTGGCCGTTGAGGCCGGAAGAAAGCGGCGTCCTGTCGGCCCAGCTCCTCAAGGGGTCATGACAGCTCGCGCAGGAGATGGTCTGGTCCTTCGACAATCGACGATCAAAGAAGAGGTGGCGGCCCAGCTCGGCCTTGGCCGCGGTCCACGGGTTCCCGGGCGGTATCTTCACCATCGCCCGGTCATAGCCGAGAGCGTCGAGTTTCTCGATACTGAAATTTTTCCAGGTGAGCGGAGCGTTGGCCCGACCACCCCTTTCGCAGGCGGTGAGGAGGAGAAGCGCCGCAGCGAAAGCCGCGAGGTTGAAAATCGCTGAGCGGCTCATTCGACCGGCCCCAGGCTCAACAGGATCTCCCCCTGGCCGCGCGCGGCGACCTCAACCGTGCCACGGAGCTCTCCGAGCTTCTCATGCCAGGCAACGTAACCATAGCTTCCCGGAGGGACCTCCCCGATCACCAGCACGCCATCGGCATCGGTCACTCCCGCGTAGGGATTGTCATGGACAACCACGTAGGCCCGCATCCAATTGTGCACATCGCATTTGACCGTGACCAGGCCGGGCTCAGCGAGCTTGCGGCCGGAGTAGACCTCTCCCGCACGGGCAAACTGGTAGTTAAAAAAAGACCTGTCGCCGTAATACGGATGGGTTGAGTGTGTCAGGGGGTCCTCGTTGGAGGCCTTCAGCAAGGAACCTGCCATCGCCACCCCGACATGCGGGTGAAACGAGCAGTCCCTGTTGACCAGCATCAGCTCGCGACCGGGCGCCTTGCCCCGGCTGATTCCCTCGAGACGCACAACGACATTCCGAATTCCACGACTGGCGGCATCGACAACAAGCTCCTCGCTGAGCACCTTCCCCTTGCAGTGCTGGGCATTGATGTTGGTGTCAATCCGGCGGCGAGCCGGTACGGGGTCGCCGCGATAGGTAGCCACCACGCGCACCTTCCCTCCATCGACGACCTCGGCAATCTCGTAGGGTCCGGAGGAGCGGACCCCGCGGGAGAGACGGTCCGCGTCGCCGCAGGAGGCCGCCAGCGCCGCGAACAGGAGAATGGACAATCTGAAGCTGCTAGTGCTCACCAAACATCTCTTCAAATGCATAGACGCAAGACCAGGGAGACGGCATCGAGGAAAAGGCAGGCCGCCACCGGCAGCTTGCCGCTCTCCAGGCGGCTGACAATCGACAGCCAGAGGGTAACGCAGAGCGACAGGATGCAGGATGCGGGAAGAAGGGCCCAGATTGTCGAGACCGGGGCGGCCTCTCCCGGCTCCTCGGCCCCGACCACGATCAACGCTGCCACCAGGACATTCAGCGCAGACCAGGCGAGCTTCCACCATCCGATTCTGAACTCGCCGAGATATGAACCCGGAGGCTCGTCCTCGTATTCGACATCGGGAATATGTTCGGGCCGGGGATGTTGGCTCTCGGCTGGCCCGTCCAGATTGGTCATGCTTCTTACTTTTCCTTCCACGCGATTGTCGGCGGCGTTATTGTAACGCCAAGACGAAAAGCACTCCACGCTCGTACTCGACTGAAGTCCCGCCTTCGGCTAAAGTGTGCCCACTCGTTCCGCTGTATTATGTGAATTCCCATACAGGTTCAGGAGAATCATGTCAGATCTTTCCGCCATAGAAATTACTGATCCGGAGATCAAAGAGCTTATCTGCCAGGAAGAAGCCCGCCAGCTGTCCTCCATCCGGCTGATCGCGTCGGAAAACTACGCCTCCGAAGCCGTCATGCAGGCCACCGGAACCGTCTTGACCAACAAGTACTCCGAAGGCTACGCCGGGAAACGCTACTACGAAGGCCAGGACTATATCGACCAGGTCGAGACCCTGGCCATCGAGAGAGCCAAGGCTCTCTTCGGCGCCGAGCACGCCAATGTCCAGCCCTACTCCGGCTCTCCCGCAAACCAGGCGGTCTACCTCGCCCTGTGCCAGCCGGGCGACACGATCATGGGCATGAGCCTGCCCTTCGGCGGCCATCTCACCCACGGCTGGAAGGTCAACTTCTCCGGCATCCAGTACAAGTCCGTTCAATACGAGCTGAATCCGGACACGCACCGTATCGATCTTGACCAGGTTCGGGAGATGGCGCTCGAGCACCGCCCGCGGATGATCTGGACCGGAGCCTCAGCCTATCCGAGGACCTGGGACTTCGAGGCCTTCGCAGAAATCGCCGCCGAGGTCGACGCAGTGCTGGTAGCTGACATCGCCCACTTCTCGGGACTCGTGGTCGGAGGCGTTCATCCGCATCCGTTCCCCCATGCATCCATCGTCACCACGACCACCCATAAGACCCTGCGCGGCCCGCGAGGTGGAATGATCCTGAGCAAGGAAGAATACGCGCGCGACCTCGACCGGGCCATCTTCCCCGGGCTCCAGGGCGGACCACACAACCACACGACCGCGGCCATCGCGGTAGCCCTGAAGGAGGCCTCATCGGACGACTTCAAGGACTACGCCCGCCGGATCGTCGCCAACGCCCAGACCCTGGCCGCCTCCCTCCTCGAAAGAGGCTTCAGCCTCGTGACCGGAGGCACCGACAATCACCTGATTCTCTTCGATGCCACGGCCAAGGGACTCAGCGGCAAGGAGGCCTCCTCGGCGATGAATCTCTGCGGCATCGAGGCCAACTCGAACGCCATCCCCTTCGATCCCCGCAAACCCTTTGATCCAAGCGGAATTCGTCTTGGAACCGCCTCGGTTACCTCGCGCGGCATGAACGAGGAACACATGACACAGGTTGCCGATTGGATCGAACAATCGTTCGAAGCCCACGATGATCCCGACAGGCTCCAGGCCATCCGCCAGGAGATCAGCGAGTTCTGCTCAGGCTTCCCCTGCCCCGGAATCCCGACCTGAACCAGAACCGTTTCTCCAGGGCCTAGAGGCGGATTGCCGCCATGCGGGAGCGCAGGTAGTCCAGCAGCTGCCTGTCCGGGGCGGTAGAGGCGACCCGTCCGTCCCCGCGCTCGAGACGGTCGAGCTTTTCCCTGAGCCGCGGCTCGCGCTCAATCGCCTGGTCGACCCACTTCCTGTACGCCTTGAGATCCCCCCGCATCTTTTGTACGAGTCCCAGGCGAAGCATGCACTCCGATTTTTCGGGAAGCTCATCGGGCAGCCCGCCAAGGGCCAGACGGTAGTATTCGACCGCCCGCTCGAGCTCGGCAGCCGATGACGATGAGAGGGTAACGGCCAGGGCCAGGTCGGTAAGCAGGATCGCGAGATCAAAGGTCACCTTCCCTCCCCAGGAGCGAACCGCCCCTGCATCCGGCGGAACCTTGCCGTCAAAGACNGCCTGCTCGAGGANAGCTGTCGCCTCCCTGTAAAAACCTGCCTGGGTGTAGAGCAGCGAGCTCCGCTGGGCGAGCTCGAGACCCTCACAGCTCCTCTTCAGCTCATTGACCGCCGCCTGGAGATTGTCGCCTGCAAAGGTCTTCACGACCCGCAGNGCCGCCTCGGCCNCTGCCGCGAGACCCTCCTGCCGCCAGAGCGAACCCTGCCGAATCTTCGCAAGCACATCCGCCGGCGGCGGCGGATGCAGGGGCTTGTAGCGCTTCCACCCCTCGCGAATCTCAATCACCGGCAGCTCGCCTGACTCGATCTGTTTCTTNTAACGCCAGGCCGCGGCCCACGCCGCNGTGAATCCACCGNCGGGCCGGGCAAGCTCGGTCGCCTCCACCGGGATCCAGAGTCGNCCCTTATGCGCCACCCAGGACTCCTCGGAGAAGAGATTCCCGGGAACCTCGCCGGCGCTTGCTGGAATCGNAGACAGGCCGCTGTCAAACATCATGATGACATGGCTCGNNCCGACCACCACCGCGGTGGGAATGTCGGCNGCCTCCAACACCGAGCAGCACAGCACGACGATGTCATCGCAATCACCGGAGCGCCGCAGCAGGGTCTCCCCGGGATAGTTAANTCGATCGCTGGTTTCCNCTCCTTCTGACACCGANACNGGCGTCCGCGCATCCGGCTTATAGCCGATCTTATGNCCGTTCAGNGCGCTGAGNAGGGTCACCGCCGTGACCATTTGTGCGGGAGGAAATTCATACCGNGACACTCCCGGCCGNTGCCCCCAGGCAGNATCGACGAAGGCCTTCACTGCGGCATCATTTGAATCGACGAATACCGCCACCTTGCTGGGATCCTGCCAGTTGAAGACATGATAGTCGTAGATGGTGACCGCCCTGTTGGCCGAGGCCAGCAGCTCCCGGCCCTCCTCCAGGCGAACGGCCGCGGTCACCTCCAGGGATCTCTCGGTCACGATCTTCCGGGAGAGCAACGGGTTCAATCTCTTCGTCCAGGTCTCTCCCGGCGCCAGCTCTGGAAGTTCAAATCTCAGATCCTCGACCAGGTAGCCCCGGCCCTCCCCCTCGAGGGTGAACTCCACGCAGGCCGCCTGGAGCGTCCTTGAGGTGGTATTCCTGACCCGGACCTCGCCAATCCCCTTCTCCCTGTAGGAGTGAAAGAGACTCGAGTAGATCGGGCCGAGGTCAAGCTCGACAGCCGGACGGCTCGCGAGAGACCCGGCCATTCGAACCGGACCACCGGCGAAATACCAGCCGGCCAGCAAAAGAGCGGCGCAGACCGCGGCCGCGCTGAACAGGATCGCCCTTGTCGATCTCCGCGAGGAGCGCTCGAGCTCCCGGCCAAGGGTCCTGCAGACGCCCTTGACCCCTCTCTCCTGCGCCCCCTCCCTCCCCGGCTCGGCGAAATCGGCGGGGTTGAAGTTGACCGTAGAGTCGTTCATATAATCGATCGAACCGGTAGCCGCGAAGACGAACTCCGGGCCATTACGGCAGAGCCGGATCACGTCGCCGTCCTCCAGCTTATGCTCGAGCACCTCCCTGCCATTGAGGTAGGTTCCGTTCTTCGAATCAAGGTCGCGCAGCAACCAGCTGCGGCCGCCCTCCTCATCGAGGAAGATGAGCGCGTGGCGGGTAGACACGACGGGACTGTCGACCACGACATCGTTGCCCTGGTCTCGTCCAACGCTCAGCCGCATGCCCTTCAATGCGACCAGCCGGCCTCTTAAGGATCCCCTGCGATGGACCAGCGCCGGTCCGCTCACGGGGCTTTCGCTCTTCACCAAAGGATGCTCCCCTGGGTTCTCTTCTCTTCAGCTTTCCCGCGGGAGCTCCCCCGCGAGTTCACCACTTCTCTCTCCCGACGAGGTCGATCGAAGACACGCCGGTCCCGCCATTGTTGCCATCTTCGACTGCCGCATCAAGCATTCGAGGCTCTGGAGGATATTCGGAAGTTAGGCGGGCCGGGAGCGACGCGGGAGAGAAGAACCTATAGACCGCTCTCGCAGCCAAGCTCGTCGGTATCCGAGGCATCTCTACCCGGCACGGGGTAAGGCGCCAGGGGGGCGCGGCCTCCGCGGTAAAGAAAATCAAGGACGCGGATGGCATCGGTCACATTGAGGCGTCCATCGTCATTCGCATCGAGAGCGTCCTGGCAGCTCGCCGGCGCTCCGGCGAAGAGATGCCTGACGATCTTGACCCCATCGCTGATATTGACGACCCCATCGAGATTCGAATCGCCTCGAATAAACTGCGGAGCCGGAGGCAGAATCACGATGGACCACTGGTTCGAGACCTGCCCATCAACATTGCGAACCTCGACCGTGGCGAGTCCGGGATCAACCCGCTCCGGAACGAGGAGGATGACCGTGCCCGGATTGTCGCGGTTGAATCCGGGCGAGACCTCCAGCTCGTCGTTGCCGTTGCGGAAAACCACCGTGATGCCCTCGTGAAAATCGCTTCCCGTAATAACCAGGCGCTCCCCGAGACCGATTGGATTGGGCTCGGCGGCGGTGATGATAGGACGCTCCCAGCCGGCCGTGCTGGTGACCGTGATGGTGTCGGTGTCGACCACCTCGCCCCGGTCGTTGAAACCGAGAATCTCGATCTCGTTGGCGCCGGCCACCAGGGGAATATCGTCAATGCTCCAGTCGCGAAGATCTCTGTTGGAAAAATCGGCGCCCAGGTCTTCGACGAACTCACCATTCCTCGAAAGCGAGAGCGTGAAAACATCGGCCGGTGATTCCCCATCGAGATCGATGAAGGGCGAGGCTCCCTCATGGGTAATATCGCGGCCGCTATTGGTCGTGATCCGCAGGCGGACGGCGGGATAGCAGGCTGCGTCAACCC
The DNA here is from genome assembly GCA_002708465.1 of Planctomycetota bacterium. Next base: position 30,738 of record PAOC01000110.1, on the reverse strand, counting down.
GGCTGCGAAGGTAGCCGTTTCGACTATTGACGAAGTTCGAAATGCCGCCGGTGCTGCCGACGCCGGCGCTGGANACCTGTGACATATAGGCGCTCAGGGGCGAGNTGCCGCCGGTGTAGAAGAAATTGTCAATCATGCCCTTGAGGATCCCGTAGTACATCCTCTTCACGCGGGGGCGATTCAGCAGCCGGGTAACCTCGCTGAAGTGATTGGGAATCGTTCCTGATGGATTCGATGGCATCGTCGAGAATTCNCCTCCCCCGGCATTGCCGAAGGTCAGCTCGAGATCCCAGGGNATCAGCCGCCAGAGACCATCGGAGGGCGCCCTGTAAAAATAACAGTTCTTTCCACGGCGTCCGCCCCAGGTGTCCCAGTGATCGATATTGGTAACGATNGCGAGAACACGCAGAACCTCCTCAACGTCCATCATCGAGAAGACGGAATTGTCAAAGGCGGTGCTGGANGTGGTGCGAGAGTCCATCAACCGGGCAAGCGCTATGAGCGGGGTAAAATCGTCCTCTGTCTTCCTGTTGCGCAGAGCGAAGTACCAGCGGTAGTTTTCCTTATTNTTGCCCCCGCCAGTACTTCCGTACGGNGGGAAGAGCAGACGGCCCTCGGCGTTTCCGGTCCGATTGCCGCTGTCGTTGAAGCTGAAGCGGTCATCCATCTCGTAATGCGCCCCGGAGGGACCNTCCGATTCNGGAAACCAGAAATTGATNTACTGGCGGTTGGGCTTATCGAGAGCTTCATAGGTCCCCGTCCTGACGTCATTGAGCTGGAAGCGNACCAGNGTCTGGAAATCGAAATAGGGCAGCAGGGNAGAGCCGGCGTTGCGGCGCATCATGTAATGAGCCAGGCGCTCCTTCCCATCTGANGANTGCTCGTCNAGATTGAACGCCGTCTTGCGNCCATGNAGAGGTTTGTCCTTNGGNATCTTGAGCGAGAAGCTCTTCTCAAAACCACCNCCNCCGGGACGAAGCCAGGGGCTGCCCGCNAANCNGATNCGCGAACCGTAATAGATATCATCGCCGCCGAAGACNAAGGAGCCCTCGAGCATCTTATTGGAGAGCACCCGCCGGCTGCGCAGCTCATTCTCATNCTCCTCGTGCATCACGAAGCGGTAGTTGTGATGGTTCGTGGAGGGGTTACGGGTATCGTGACGGTAGAGATTGTAGAGCTCCTCGATGCGGGAGGCCGACAAGGGGTTCACCACCGGGGCGTGGGAGCGCCCGAGAATATCCCTCGGGAACCTCTCTGGCCGGCCGTCCGAATCCTCCGCCTCGATGTAATAGATCACGCGGGTGCCGTTTGATTGTCCCGGGATGGTGCCTGTATACTCGCCCGGCTTCTCGGCCGCGCGCATCGTCACCCGGGTGAACGAACCCGAGACGGTGTTGGTGCGGTAGAAGAGCTCGACCTGGCTGACGCCATCCACATCCCGGACGCGAGCGGTCACGGTCACCGACTCTCCGCTGCCGGGCACGGCCGGATCCTGGGAGACCTTGTCAATCGCGGGTCCCATATTCGCGGAACCGTACCGTTCAACCTGGCGAAGGGTGACCGAGTTGAGCTCGCCGGGCGACCCGAGGGTCGACGGAATTTCGAGGAAATGGCTACCGGCGATTCCGGGGCTCGAGGCATTCCCGACATTGTAATCACCGATACAAAGGATGGAGGCGCTGCCGATCTTCCACTTCGCATCGAAGCGGACCCTGTAGCTGGTGCCGTTGGACTGGCTGCTGGTATTGCATTCGACACGATTGACCTTGTAGTCGCCTCCGCCATTCCAGGCGATCAGCTTCAGGCTGCCGTTGCCTGCGATCACCTCGTCATTGTCGGTTGTCCGGCCGGAGGTGATATGGGTTCCCTCTATCCTCCAGCCGCTGGTATTGCTGTTGAAGGTGCCGTTGGAGACCATGTTCGAGCCGCCGTTGGAACGCGTCAGCTGGATGTTGTCAACGATCGCGATGCCCTCGGCCGACAGGAGCATCCCCAGGTCCGAATCTCCGCCCCCGTGGGTGGCTGTATGGGTAAAGGTGTTCACCCGCGCCTCGTCGGAATCGTCGCTGGCATCCCAGGAACCGGCAACCGAGCTCTCGCTGTGCGGATCAATCCGTTCGAGCGACGCTCCCCCGCCATCGGCCCAGCGCGACCATTCTCCTCCATCGTAATAGCGCACCTTGTCGGCGATATTCCCGGAGGCATCCCTGAGCCGCAGACGCTCTCCGCCATTGGCCAGGCTGCCGCTGAAGGACGCCTGGAGAAGCACATCGGGTCCAAGCCCGTAGTCCCGGCTGATCTTGGTCACCGAGTTGGCAATCACCAGGTAGTCGCCGGCGCCGATCACTGTACCGGGAGGAAACTCGTAGTCACCCACGCCCTCAACGCTCCAGCCGCTGATGTCATGCGCCGTAGCGCCGCGGTTGTAGAGCTCGATAAACTCATCGCTTTCCAGGCCCGAGATCGGATGGTACATGATCTCATTGAAGATCACGTCGTTCACCACCCCGGTATCGTTCGCGGCGCCCGGGGTCGGAATGGCCGCCCGGGCGAAGGATTCCTGCCCATCAGGATAGCGCGCCTCGCTGCGGCCAGGCACCTTGGGCTCGAAGATGCGGGCATCNACAACCCGGGTNCCNGCNGGATTCACGAGCGCCACCGAGACGCGGTNCCGAACGCCCTCGACGATGGAAAAGTCCATGCCCAGCTGCGCCTCGGTGAAGGAGACGAAGCCGCGCGCGGGAATNCTCGTTCCTTCNGAAATCGTAAACAAGCGCAGGTTGCTGTAATCATCAGTCAGGTGAAAGCCGCCGAGGTCTACCCGTGAGAAGCTCTTATTGTAGAGCTCGATGAAGCGCGGACCGTTGGCGGGCAGGAAGTGGCCCTCGTTGACCACCACNGGGAGGGTCTCCAGGTCTCCGGGCTGGATCTCCCTGCGGCTCACCAGCGTCGGGATGAAGGACAGGTCGGAGCTGCTNAGGTTGGTATTGTGAACACTGACGGCCAGCACGTTTCTCCCGGCATTAAGGGCAGCCAGGGGAATCGTGATCTCGGCGTCATCCTCGTCNGGGGCATCNCCCACCGTCCCATTNGCCTCGGTGTCGTTGTCAACGTTCCCGCCGGCCATGTTGACCCGCCCCACCTCCTGGGAATTAAGGTAGACCACGAAGCCATCATCAAAGCTCACGTTGAGAACCACCGAACCGAGCTCCTCCGGGTCGTCCACNTCGAAAACCTTCCTGCAGAAAACCGTCAGGTAGCTGTTGCGCATATCATCGAGCTCGGTGCGATCATCGCCGTCACCATAGCCGATGCCGGTGGGGCCGCTCTCCCAGTCCGAATCATCGAAGTCAAGCTCACGCCAGCTGGCNGGAGGATTGCTGTTNCCGCGAAAATAGCTCCAGGTCGAGTTNTCGGGGATCATCACCGCATCGACGAAGCTCACCTCGGTGTTGAAGTTGGTCCGGCCGGGGGTGCCGCCCATCTCGGAGCTCAGCTTCCAGCTGTCGGGATCATCGCTGTCGGAATAGGGTNTCTTGATGGCCAGGGTGTGCCCTGTACCCTTCGCCCCGCCGGGCCACTGCCCGCGATCATTGTAGCTGACCTTGNTGACCGCTACACCCTGGGGATTGGCCAGCTCGATGGCCTCGCCGGAATTGTCGAGTGTCCCGATGAAATCGCCATGCGTATTCGAAACCCCGTACCTGGCCTGNACAGCCTCCTCGTCGCGACAGATCACCAGGTAGGAGGTCGCGGGGATAAAGCTCCCCTCCGGAAAAACATAGCTGATCCCGCGCGTAAAACGGTAACCCGAGAGATCATAGGGCTCGGAGCCATCGTTGAAGATNTCNACAAATTCGAGCTCCGGACGCGTGACNCCNTCGCTGTCGGCTGGATCAAAATNGATCTCTGTAATAACGATCTCCGCCCGAGCCGCAGCCATGGCGAAACAGAAGAGACCGAGATACCCGGAAGCCAGGATAACGCGCCGCCAGGACGCCTCCAGCGCTGCGCTTTTCAGTTTCATCGAAGCCTCTATTTCCTGACGAATCGGTAAGAACCGCCCAGTGCCAAGGTTAAGGCATGGGATGCTCGATTGCCATCAGTACTTGATCTGATTCAGCAGACCGCCCTGCTCAACACCCGGGCTCATAGCAGAAGGCGTCGTCCGCGTCCTCCAGGGCGCCGCAGAGCGGGAAGGGTGCCGGGGGGGGGGCGCCGCCCATGAAAAGAAAACGCAGGGTGTAGATCGGCCGCGTGATGACGAGGTGAACCCCCTCCCCGGTTGAGTCCGCCGCCGCTGGACAGGGCAGCTCATCCCCGAGAAAGAGAAAACCCAGGGTCGTCAGGACATCCGCCAGGTCCAGCACCCCATCGAGATTCGCATCTCCCCGCATGAAAGACAGGAGCGGCCGGGGATCACTCTTGTTCAGCCTGAACTCATCCAGCTGCTGGCCTTCGATATCCAGTGCCCGGCCGCGCAGCTCGGTGGTGGATATGTCAAAGACCAGGCAATGGTTTACGGACTGGAAGGTCCGTATATAGGGATGGTCCCTGGCCCCCTGGAGCTCTCCGTAAAGATGCCCGCCGCCGCCGCCGGTGACGATATAGACCGTGCCTCGCGGGCTCTGGAAGACGGGCTCCTGCCATCCATCGCGAAGCACCCGGCCCCGCACGGGGTAGGAACGCTGGTAGTTGTGATCATGTCCGCTGCAGACCAGGTCGACTCCGTACCGGTCGCAGAGCTCGGGAAGCTCCTCTCGTATCGGATGATTAAAGTTGGCGTAGACGCCGGCGGTATAGATCGGCAGATGCTGGTAGATGATCAGCCAGGGAACTCCCCGGGAACGGGCGGTGGAGAGATCCCGCTCGGCAAAGGCAAGCTGTTCCTCCATCTGGGCCGCAGTGAAGATGTAGTCGAGAACCAGGAAGTGCGCCGGCCCCCAGTCGTAGGAGTAATAGACCCCGGCTCGATCGCTCTCGTCGTTGGGTACCGTGAAGATATCCCGCCACTCGACATCCATCCGCTCCATGTCAAGGTCGTGGTTTCCCCTGGCGGGATAGAGGCAGGATTTCGACAACAGGGTCCTGTAGGGCAGGAAGATGCCCGAGTCCAGGCTGCGATGGTAAATCAGGTCGCCGGTGTGGAGAAAGAGATCGGCATCGAAGCCTTCCATCACAGAGCCGATGCCCACCTGGACCTCGGAGCCGGTGCCGCTGTCGCCGACCATGACCGCGCGCAGACGGCCCTCCCCCGCCCGCGGCGCCGTACGAAAGTGCAGGTGCTCGCCCGCATCGAGAAGCTCCTCGCCGGAAAACACCGAGTAGCCATAGCGACTGGCCGGCCGCAGACCCTGCAGCACGACCCTCTGGTTCGCGCCCCGAACGCCGACCTGCTCGACAACCCGTCCATCCTCCCCGACGTAACGAACCCGGCCCTCCCCTGGAGAATTCATCACCCAGAGGATCTCTACAGAGGTCTCGCCCAGGCCCTGGAGATAGGGACCGCGCAACAGCTCCGGCGCTCCCGCATCATCGCCCGCGGGCAACGGCAGCCCGCCCGCAAGCAGGAGCGCAAAAAACAATAACCTGCGACTCAAAAGTTCACCTCCAAGCCTACTGGCGCGCCGAAACACGCTGAAACAACCCGATTGCGTCATTCTAATTTCACCGGACCGGGATAAGTAATTAATTTTCGAGGGGCGAACCGTGAACACCTGCTTGCATCCGAATATCGTTCCGGAGAAAATCGGCGAACCACCTGGGGAGGTCTCTTCGAACTGGAGAGACCATGAAGAGATACCGACAGCTTTCCTTCCTGCCCGTTCTGGCTCCGGCGGGACGGCCCGATCCCGATGCCGAGGCGCTGCGCTGCCGCCCGGGCGTTGAATACCATGAGCTGAGCATCAGGGAGATCCTCAACCGCTCAGGCAACAAGCGCCTGCCGTTTGTCTGGACCATCAACCCCTACCGCGGCTGTGAGTTCGCCTGCAGCTACTGCTACGCGCGCTACACCCACGGCTTCTTCGATCTCCATCGCTGGGAGGACTTCGAAGAGAAAATCTTCGTCAAACGCGGAGCGGCCGGCTCTCTGCGGCGAAGGCTCCGTCGGGCGGCGCTCGCGAATGAGCCGATCGCCTTTGGTACGGCAACCGATCCCTACCAGCCCGCCGAACATCATTACCGTGTGACACGCTCCCTGCTCGAAGAGCTGCTTCAGGTCAGGGGCCTCCAGTTCTCCATCACGACAAAGTCTCCCATCATCCTGCGCGACATCGAGCTGCTCAGGGAGCTGAAGAAGCTCCACCGGCTGCGGGTCAACGTCACGATCACCTGNCTCGANGCGCNCCTNGCCCGNAGGATCGAGGGACACGCNCCGACTCCGGCCGCCCGCATGCGANCGGCCGGGAAGCTGGTNCNCGCCGGGATCGATACNNCCATCTTCTGCATGCCGGTCATGCCNNNCATCAANTCCAGNACAGCNNTNCTCCNNCCGCTNTTCGANGCNGCCCACAAGGCCGGGNTAAANAACATCNTCCCCAACGCCCTCTACCTGCGCNNGGAAATCCGCGAGCCNTTCCTCGAATGGATCGAGAGCGAGTTCCCCGAGCTCGGCCCGNGCTACCGGCANCTCTACGGCGGNAGNTCCTANCTCNCCCGGAGCCGANCAGGNAAAGCTNCTNGNCGCNTTCAGNAAGCTGAANNCCNAATTCAGNTTTGTCGNNNAGGNGNNCNGAAAGCCCTCAGAAGGANAGCTGAAGGTGGCCGGCNTCATCGAANACCGGGTCGGCNGGCTCANCGATGATCTCGATNTCTTCGCGNCCCTCGATGAGCGGCAGGCAGGCCTCNGAGAGGTAGACGTTTTCGAGGCTCAGGGTGTCGCGGACCAGGGCGACCCGNGGCCCNTCTTCACGNCGCGGGCTNGTCNTGATTCCNGCNNCGAGCAATTCNCGGTCATCCTCGAGNACGATGGGCATNCGGGCNCCGGCCGGGGANTTGGCCGTCATGCAGTTGAGGTTGGTGACCTTGTGGTCGATCTTGNCGCAGAAGCGGCGGGTGATGTACTCAGCCATGCCCATNCCNACNGCATTGCCNTCGCTCTCATCGGTAAGGTCGCTGAGGCAGATNCGNGTNATNGCCGGCAGGCCCTCCATCCAGGGCGTACCNGGAGTNTAGCCNTAGACNCCGCGGCCGATGATGTTGGTGTCCATNCCCGCCCCTGAAATATTCTTNCCGANNCGCTGGCANTANAGNACNTCGAGNTCCATCAGGGGNAGCTTCCCCATCAGGNCGAAGGCNGTCTTGAGNATTTCNGCNTCCTGNTCAAAGAANCCNTCGGTGCTGACGCCGATGAGNTCCGCGGTGTCNTGGNAGGCNTTTTCGAGGATCGCGAGACCNCCGATCACCTTGCCCCCGCCGACGATGAGNCCGGCGGCGCTGCGGATCGCATNNCCCAGGCCGATATCAAAGATACGGCTGTGNTATTCCGTNGCCCCATCCAGCTTGCCCAGGCCGATGGCGCAGATCTTTGTNAGNCCGCTCTCGATCGGCCCCTTGTANTCGGTATGCGGCTTGATCCGGTTCAGGAGCACCACCCCGTCGGCCTCAACCGCTGTCTTCGCCAGGTAGACCTCGACCCCCTCGGCTGTCGTACCCTGGCGCTCCGTTTCCATCGCCGCGTGCACCGGCGCGCCGACACCCTCCTCGGTGACTCCATAATGAGCCAGCANGTGAGCCTGGCCCTCCGCCGTCGCTCCTCCATGGCTGCCCATGGCGGGGATGATAAACGGACTGGCGCCGCGCGATCTCAGATAGCCCACCACCGCCCTGGTAATCCCGGCAATATTGGCGATGCCCCGGCTACCGACAGTGACGCCGATCTTCGCGCCGTCACTGATCCTGTCGGCCGGGAGAACGCGCTCAAGCTCAGCCTCCGCACGGGCGGTAATATCGTCCACGCTGGGCCGCGGGAAGGACTGGCGAATAGGGAAGATTCGAGGAAGAGTCATAGGTGCTCCTGGGGAAGCGGTTTACCCGGCATTTCAGTACCTGTCGACAAAGCGATACTGACCGCCGTTTTGCTCAGCAAGCTGCCGCAGGAGATTGGACTCGGCACCGAAGGCGATCGTGTGAATCGTGACACCGCGGGTACGGTTGAGCAGCTTGATCTCCTTCAGGATCGCCTCCGGGGCCGTCAGGCGGCCCCGGGTCGGAAGGCCATCGGTGAGAAGATAGATCGTATCAACCCGCTTGTCCTTGAGCGCGAATTCGAGCGTATCGAAGACGTTGGTTCCCGAGCCCGTGGTGATCCTGGCGACATAGGAAAGCGCCTTGGCGCGTCCCTTGCCCTTGAGAGGCTGGAGAGCCTTCTGCCAGGGCCTGAAGGTAGCGTCAAAGCTGATCATGTTGAGAAAGGTGTCGGCCGGCAGCTTCTTGAGCAGGCGCGTCATCTCTTTCTTGAGGATGTCAATCTTCATCGCCTTGCCATCCTTCACCACGATTCCGCCGGGCTTCTTTTTCTTCTTCTTTGCCGGCGCGACCCGGGTACGCCCTTCGCCTCCGGCGGCCTCTTCTTCCTCGTCCTCTACGAGGCTCTCGGCCTTGACCGCGACCAGCTGGCGCATGCTGCTGGAGATATCGACAACCAGCCCGAGACGCTTGGAGGAAACCTCGATGCCGAAATAGTCGAGGTCGTATTTCTTCACGCTGGTGAAGCCCTCCTCTTCCTGCTTCGGGAATTCAAAGGCGGCCTCGGACGCNGACCACCATTTCTTCCAGTCAGCCGCCGCGAGACCGAAGTTCTGGCCCGAGACGTTAACNAGCAATTCGAGNGCCTTGACCTTAAAGCTCTCGTCGCTGTGGTTCGCAACAACATCGATCAAGGCGCCCAGCATAGGCTTGATGCGAAGGCTCCGCAGCGACTGGAGNGCGACGTTGCAAACAGCGGAGTCCTTGTCGTTGAGCCCGGCGAGCAGGGCCTTCATCGCGCGCGGATCACCGGAACGCAGGGAGAGGCTTCCCATCGCGATGGCCCGCAGCTCGGGATCCTTGCTGGCGGCGGAGCGGATCGCGAACTCCATCCCGCCGGCGGAGCCGGCGAGGGCATCGAGCGCCCGGGCCCGCAGACGAATATCGGTACCGGGACGATCCAGCGCCGAGCTGATCTCATCGATAGATCCATCGACGCCGATCCGCGCCAGCGCCTCAATCGCGCTGATGGCCAGCTCGCGGGAACGGTGCCCCAGCAGCTCAACCAGCTGATCGCGGGCGGCGGAAAGCTTCAGCTCGCCCGCGAGACGCGCCAGCACGAGGAGGCGATCGATTTTTCCTCCAGCCGAGTCGTAGGCGTCACCGGCCAGCCAGGCCCTGGCGGCCTCGTTCTTTGAATTCTTCAGGACAGCCACACACAACTCGAGCTGGTCCCTGGCGGCGGCCTTGGACTTCCTGACTCCCAGCTGGCTCAGCAGCAGCTTCGCCTCCTCCACATTTAGCGAGCTCTCGTTGAACTGCAGCATCCTGAAGGATGCCGCCTGCACCCCGGGCGGTCTCCTGCCAAGCCCCGAGATCAGCAGCCTGGCAGCGTTCTCCGTTCCCCCTGCGAGAAGCGCCCCGGGAATGGCCGCGCGCGCCTGGGGCGAGGTCCCGGAGTTATCGAGCTCCGCCGCAAGCCAGCGCTCGGAGCTGCTCGTAGAAAGAGCCGCGATCTTATCGAGAATCGGNGCCACGTGCGTGGCCACAAGATTCGAGCGCTTGTTGATCGGACCGGTCACCTTCTTCAACGAGGCCTTGTACTGCCGAACAAGGCTGGTGAGCTCATCCGCCCGGGCAGCGCAGGGCGCGACCAGCAGAAGCAGAAAAAGGGCGGTTTTCAGGAAGAGCATTTTTCACTCCGACAGGTGGACGGAACCATGCGAGGCGCTCTGCAAGAGAACGATTCTACGCAAAAACCCTCAACTTAACCATACCCGCCCGGGCTCCCGTTGGCATCTGTCAAGCCGGCATCAGCCGCGCTCTTCAAGCTGGATGAGATAACCTGAGGGATCCTTGACGACGAAGAAGCGCGTGGTTCCAGCGGTCTCCAGGCCCATCGCTTCCCCTGCCTCGAGCTCGCTGTCGAGAATCTCTAGCTCATGGCGCCGGGCCTGCTCCAGGTACCCGTCGAGCTTTTGTACTCCCAGCACCAGAACGGATCCCCATCCCAGCGAGGCCGGCCGGGGGCCCAGGCCGAAGGGATCTTCCTCCGACTGCTGGTCAAGACCGTGAATCACCAGCTTGAAACCCGACAGCTCAAACTCGGCGCAGCCGCGAGCCTGGCGGCTTGTCTCGCGCGGCTCGATATTGAGAAGCTTCCTGTAGAACTCAACGCTTTCGACCGGATCCGCCGCCGCCAGGTAGAGTGAGTCCAGCACCGGCGGCTGAGGCGGCCCTGNCAGATCACCGCCGCGAAGCCTGCAGAGNATCTCGGCCTGGGTCGCGTCAATTCGGCCCCTGTCGGTATAGCGCAGGCGCTCATCCAGCAGCTTGTTGCGCGTCCGCTCATCCGGCGCGCGCTCCAGGGCTCTCGAGAGGCTGATGAAATTCTCGAGCTCACGGCGGACCAGCGGATCGCTCCAGACGCTCTGCAGGAAGCGCATCTTCGCATTCGAGCCCTTCCAATCGAAGCCAAAGCGTTCAACGTATTCCACCGCGGCGTCCGGCCTCGCCTCGGGCCCGGGGTACCAGATCTCCTGGGGGTGGGCCTCCTCGCCGACCAGCCGCGCGGCGATGTAGAGATTCTCGAAGAAGCCGACACGAAGACAGGCTACCGCCGTCTCCAGCTCACCGGAGGTGAACGCCTCCAGCGCGGAGTTGAAGTACTCCCCCGGGTTATCTTTCCTGGCAATCACGCGCNGCCTCCCCCGAACTGGAGCCGGGCATAGTCGATGTTGAGCTCGCCCGCGGCATCTACCAGGCCGGNCCCATGGACCAGGATGCCGATTTGCGGNCAGGAGATCTCCACCGTCATTCCTTCTGAGAGAACCTTCACCGTNCCATCCGGGATGACATCGGTCCCGGTCGAAAAAACCTCCGCCGGGGTCAGCCGGATATGACTAGCCGCCCAGGACACCAGCTCCCCGATGGGAGCGTTGATGTTGGAGGTGTTGGACTCGCGCTCAAAAAGCCTCTCTCCGGATGGACTGAAAATCCTGGTCCTGATGGAAAGGTTGGGATTAACCTGGTCGTCGCTCAGAAGCACCAGGGGTCCCAGGACAAGAGCCCCGGTGAANTGTTTCGCCTGGTAGAGGTAGAGCAGGGTCTCGTTCTCTATCCTGTTGCCGCTGACGTCATTGGCCAGGGTATAGCCCCAGATCCGCCCATCGGAGTGAACCACGGCCGCCAGCTCCGGCTCGATGCCCGCCGAGACGNTTTCNCGTTCGCACGGCTCTCCCTGAATATTCTCTGAGTTGGTCAGATCGGTACGCAGCCCCATCTTGCCGCCGGGACCGACAAAATGCTCAGGCGCCGTACCCTTCAGAAAGAGCTCCGGGCGCTCGCCTCTCTCCTTGACCCCGCGGTAGACGAATCCATAATCACCGCGGCTGCCCTCCGTCTCGCGCTCGAGCGCGGAGTTGAGATAGGTGACGCCAAAGGCCTGGGCCCTCCGCGGAAGAACCGGGGCGACCAGGTGGTCACTNCCGGGCGCAGGGTCCGAACCGAGGAGGCTGAAATCGAGCGGCTCAGCGCCGCTTTCCCGCGGCGAAAAACCGGTGGCCCATTCACCAACCCGCAGACTCTGGCCCTCGACCCATTCCACCAGCTCGACGACCGGAGTCGGCAGGCTGCTGAAGGTCCACCTGGCATCCTCCCAGCGCGCCCCGGGAGACGCCTGCTGAAATCTGCTTCTATGTCCGGGAAGAGGCAGGCAATCAGTGATGTCCCAGGCCTCCGCGACCGTCTGCTTTCCATCGGACACCTCGAGACCGCCGCAGATGAAAAGACGAAGCTCCCCGCGAGCGGCCGACCAGTACTGGCCCAGGTGGGTTAAAGACGCCATCTGTTTACGACCTCTATTCTCCAGTCCGCCTGACCCGCCCGCCCTGCCTGGCCGGCTGAGCCGGCTGAGCCGGAACTACTCCGCGGGCTAACTCCATTTACCACCGATGCGGACTCTCCCGCCCCTCGGTTGATGATAGTATAGGGCCGTAATCGAGGGAGACAATCGCGGATTGACGGTCGAGGCTANAACGCCTCCGCGCAGGAACAAAGGACCATGGGTACCCCGACGAGCAGCCCAGCCAGGATGGACATCAGCAGGCCGCTGCTCCTCTGGTACGAGGCGAACCGGCGTGAGCTNCCCTGGCGCAGCAATCCAGAACCCTACAGGGTCTGGGTCTCCGAGATCATGCTGCAGCAGACCAGGGTGGAAACCGTGATTCCGTATTTTGAGCGTTTTCTCGACCGCTTCCCCACTCCCGCCGCCCTCGCCGAAGCGAGTGAAGACGAGGTNCTCACCCTCTGGTCCGGCCTGGGCTANTACCGCCGNGCGCGCTCACTGCNGGANGGGGCNAAANCCGTCGTCAGGGACCACGNNGGCGTCTTCCCCAGGAGCTACGAGGCGGCCCTCGANATTCCAGGAGTCGGCCCCTATACAGCGGCGGCGATNCTCAGCATCGCCTACGGGGAGCCCTGGCCCGTCCTCGATGGAAACGTCGAGCGGGTGATGACGCGAATCCTGCGGCTTGCGGAAAATCCCAGGCAGGTCTCGACAAAGAAACGCCTGAAAGAGATTGCCGGCGGCTGGATGCCTGCTGACAGAGCCTCCAGCTTCAACCAGGCAATGATGGAGCTTGGCGCGCTCATCTGCAGCCCGGTCTCCCCGGACTGTCCAGCCTGCCCGGTTCGTGAGGTCTGCGCGGCAGCCGGGCAAGGTGACCCGGAGAGCTTTCCAAGGCTTCCGCCGAAAAGAAAGACGGTCGCCGTCGAGCTTGAGGCCGGCATCATCCGGCGCGGAAGACGCTGCCTGCTCGAGCGGAGCGAGAGCTTCGACTTCCTCGAGGGGCTCTGGCTCTTCCCCCTCTCCCGGCCCGGCGATGGGGGAATCGCCGCCCGCCTGGGCCAGGCGTTAGGGACGGACATCGAAACCGGCGAAGAGCTCAAGGCCATCAAGCACTCGATCACCTTCAGGCGGNTGACCCTGCGCCCCCGTCTCCTCGAGACCGGCAGCTTCACCATCCGCGGNAAGCCGTCGTTTCGCTGGGCGCTTCCCGAAGAGCTGGGCAGTGTCCTGCCGGTGTCATCTCTCTGCCTCAAGATAGCGGATCGTCTCAGCTGAGCCGGTCTCAATCCCGGGATCCGCTCGAGCTGTGGGTTGGCCAAGCCNGCTCCGATGCTTATACTGCGGGCTCACAGCGNTCCTCGGAAACGGCAGCTGACCGGCTCCCTGGAAAACACANAACGACAGGATCAAGATGACAGAATTCGACGACGCCGGGCNCCAGGANCTGCCCCTCTTTGACCCATTCGCGGGCGAGACCATCCTGGCGCCTGAAAAAGAAGGCCAGGGCTACTGGGTTGGAGCCCCCGCCATCACCTACGATGAGACCCGCGANTCCTTCCTCCTGTGCTACAGGCGGAGGAGGCCGCGAGAGCACACCCCGGACCGCGGCTACCTGAGCGTGGTGGCCGAATCCTCCGATGGAAAGAATTTCGAGACCATCTGGAGCATGACGAAGGACCAGCTCGACACCACCTCTATAGAAAAATGTTGTCTGCTGCGCTGCGAGGACGGTNTCTACCGCTACTACTTCAGCTATGTCGACCCCGCCGACCAGCGCTGGAGAATCGACCTGGTCGAATGCGAATCTCCCGGCGAGATCGACCTGTCATCCAGCAGGGAGNTCTTCACCGCGGCCACGGCCGCCGCCGCCCAGGATGCCCCGGTCGAGGGTGTCAAGGATCCGATGGTCTATTACATCGACGGCACCTACTACATGTTCATCAGCTACGCCGAGGGGGCGCCCCGCGAGGAGAACACCACAGGGGAGATGCACGAGACCTCCGACGTCTTCAACACCGGCCTGCTCTACTCCACCTCGGCCCTGGCTACCTCGACCAATGGACGCGATTTCAAATGGCTTGGCAATTGCCTGCCCGTGGGTCCCGAGAGCAGCTGGGATTCCTACGCGGCGCGCCTGGGATCGGTCGTCAGGGGAAAAGATGCCTGGTACGGTTACTACGATGGCTCCGCCAGTCACCTCGACAACTATGAAGAGAAAACCGGCTTTGCCGCGTCCCGGGACCTCCTCACCTGGACCAAGCTGACTCCCTCGGCGCCCGCGATCACGGTGCCGCATGCCAGCGGCTCGGTGCGCTACGCCTGCGCGGTCGAACGCGGAGGCACCCTCTTCGTCTATTACGAGATGACGCTCCCGAATGAGTCGCACGAGCTGCGCCTGGTGAAGCTCCCGGCGCGCGGAGCCTGAGGACTTCTCTCAGGCGTTCTCCGAGCTCAAGACCTCGTCAATCGTCTTGAAGAGCTCGGCTGGGCGTAGCGGCTTGGCGATGTAGGCATCGAGTCCCGACTGCAAACAGCGCTCGCGATCCCCCTTCATGGCGTTCGCGGTCAGGGCGATCAGCGGAGTGTGGGTTCCCGTCCCGCGCTCGCGATCACGAATCTCCGCCGTGGCATCGAGGCCGTCCAGGACGGGCATCTGGATATCCATCAGCACGATGTCNAAGTCTCCCGANNCGAGGGCATCGACGGCCANNCGGCCGTTCTCGGCNACCTCGACAGTGTGGCCCTTGCGTTCNAGNATAGCGACCGTGACCTTCTGNTTCACNGGATTGTCTTCAGCCAGCAGGATCCTCAAAGANTCTCCCTCNNTCACCTGCGAACAGCGCGGCTCCTCCGCGACGGCCTGGCCGCGGGCGGCCGTCAGGGTCTCAACGATGTTGTCGTAGAGATCCGCCTGCGTGACAGGCTTACGAAGGAAGACCCTGATACCAAGCTCCCTGCTGCGAGCCATGTCTCCCGGGTTCTCGCCGGAGCTCAGCATCATGACGGGCGTGCCGCCGGCTCCAGGCAGCGAGCTGATTCTTTCGGCCACCTCGAAACCATCCATGCCCGGCATATGATAGTCCAGCAGGATAAGATCGAGTCCGCCGCCCGAGCCGGGCAGAGCCCTNACACGCTCGACGGCCTCCTCGCCGCTCGACGCCAGCACAGGATTCATTTTCCAGCCGACCAGGGTTCTCTCGAGGAACCGCCTGTTGGTCGCATTGTCATCGACGACCATCACCTNCAGGCCGGCAAGCTGCACCGGNGTCTGAACATCTCCGCGGCCGCGGCTTCCATCTCCTGCCGCGAAGGCGCTGGTGAAGTGGAAGGTGCTGCCGACTCCTGATTCGCTCTCGACCCAGATTCGGCCTCCCATCATGTCAACGAGCCTGGAGCTGATGGCCAGGCCGAGACCTGTACCGCCAAACTCCCTTGCCGTAGAACGATCGGCCTGCGAGAAGGCCTCGAAGATTTCGCTGCGNCGCTCGGGAGAGATCCCNATGCCGGTATCGCTTACGGAGAACTGGTACTCGCACCGGCCCCCATGGCTCTCCCCCGCACGAACGCCGAGAACGATCTCGCCCTCGGCGGTGAACTTGATGGCGTTCCCCAGCAGGTTAACGACCACCTGGCGCAGCCGGGTNGGATCGCCAATCACGAGGTCTCCGGTGCCNTCCGGTATGTCAAAGATCATCTCGAGACCCTTCTCATGGGCCTCCAGCGCGAGGGTGCGGGCNGCCTCGCCCAGGCATTGCTTGAGGGAGAACTCAATGCTCTCCAGCTCGATGCGGCCTGCCTCGATTTTTGAGAAGTCCAGGATGTCATTGATGATTCCCAGCAGCGAGCTGGCCGAGCTGCGAACCATCTCGAGATACTCACGCTGCTCGTTGTCCAGGTCGGTCGCCAGCGCGATCTCCGTCATGCCGATGACCCCGTTCATGGGGGTCCGGATCTCGTGGCTCATATTCGCCAGGAACTCGCTCTTGGCGCGNCTGGCTGNATCGGCGNCCTCGGCTTGCTTCTCGAGGTTATCGCANCGCNCCTGCATCTCTTCGAGNTCCNCCCTGTAGCTGCCAAGGGTCCGGTCCTTCACCCAGAGAANGTCCAGCAGCTCNTCGNNGCGGTCNGCTCCGCTGGNGNNCAACAACAGAACGGCCANCGANGCGAGGCTGGCAAATACGCCNATAGCGGGCGANAGATACGCCGTGACCAGCAGCCCGCANGCCNTCGCGGCGGCCCAGGCGAAGNTGAGNTTCCANCTCAATCTCCCAGNGANAGCCTCGNANTATTTCCTCAACATATTNTCTNCACTCCGGTCTTCAGCGGTAAAACCGCGGNAATTGCGTACCAGCTGTCCCCCGGCGCCCCTGCGTCCACCCGAGCCCGGCCGCGCGACACGAACCGGCTCCCTGTTACAGTCTACAACGCTACNCCCTCGCAGACCTCCCGCGNNGCGTTGGAGCCTTCAAGATGGCCGCANGNNGTCTCAGCGAAGCGTTTCGNGGAGTCCTGGCCTCAGGTAAGGCTGCGGACNAGNCCGCCGTCGACAGGCAGCACTATACCGGTAATATAAGAGGCGGCCTCGGAACAGAGAAAGGCTACCGCNGCGGCNAANTCCTCCGGACGGCCGAANCGGCCGGCAGGNATGATCGCCTCGGCCTCGGCCTTGATCTCCTCGAGGGAGACNCCNCCCNCCTCCGCGCGCTTGGCNAAGATGGCCTCCAGGCGAGCGGTCGCGGTAGAGCCGGGCGCCGCCGTGTTGACGGTCACTCCATCGGCCGCGGCCTCATCCGAGAGCGCCTTGGAAAAGCCAACGACAGCCGAACGCATCGCCGTCGAGATCGTCAGCCCGGCAATCGGCTGCTTCACGCTGGTGGAGGTGATAAANACAATGCGGCCCCAGCCCCGCGCCCGCATCCCGCCGACCACCGCGTCAGCAAGCTTCTGAGATGCGCGNAAGGTNGTCTCGAAACCCAGCCTCCAGGCCTCGTCTCCCAGTCCGGCGGCATCGCCCGGCGGCGGGCCGCCATTGTTGGCGACCAGNATNTCTACCGGGCCCAGGGCTTCGGCCGCCGCCGAGACGAACTCATCCGGACCGGTCTCACTGCCAAGGTCTGCGGGAAGAGCAACCAGCGGAGGAACCTCGCCTCCATCCGCCGAGATACGGGTCCGGATATCCTCCAGGGCCACCCCTACTCTCTCCTCGCTTCGGGAGCAGAGAGCCACCGAGGCTCCCTCTCGCGCCAGCGCCAGCGCCACTGCCTTACCAAGACCGCTCGATGAGGCGGCCACCGCCGCCACCTTCCCTTCCAGGCCGAGATTCATGGTTCTATTCCCTTTTATTTCTTCCGCGGAGAACCGAAAGGTTTCATTCNTCGCNGGGAGAATNCCCGGGCGNCGGCTTCTTTNCCCCGNCATCACCCTTCTTCTCCGGCAGNCCNGGATCGATCGGCACCTTGATCANGCCCAGGCCTGTAGCCANCTCGGCCNTGGGNCGGGCNANATCACCNCCNATCTTGATTTTCAGGATGCCCTTCTTGATAAAGCTGAAGATCTTGNNCAGNTCGATTCCGGTGAGGTCGATGANNTCAGGAATGAGCGGCAGCTTGAGCCGGGAGGTCGGCAGCTGCGGCTCGAGCTCGAGGGCCAGGTTTCCATCAAAATCCATGCTCCCCACGCCGGAAAAGGAGAGGCCCGAGTTGCTGCTGTTCAGCTCCAGTCCCTCGGTCAGGAAGCGCCCATCCTCTATGGTGTAGGGGATCTTCACATTGTCGAGCNTGGANCGCAGCAANAGATCGGAGAAGCCCAGGTTGATAAGATCGGGCANCTTGAANAGCTTGAAGATGTCGAGAAAGAGCGGCAGCTGGGCCAGGTTCGCNTCCTTGATAAGNCCGANGCCCTCTCCCCGGATCGAGCGCTGGTCGCCGGTCTTGCCGGCGAAGAACACCGTCCCGCTCGCAGTGCCGCTGGTCGCTTCCTTCCNGCCCCCGAAGACATCCACGGAAGCCTCGGCCAGGCTGATCCCNGAGGCCGCGAACTCGCCGCCAAGATCACCCNCCTTCTCGCCCGTATCGACGTAGAGCATCCCATCGAGCCGCCCCTTGTAGAAATTNTCCGAAGCGATACTCATCTGGAAGGTNTCGGTGACGTCCCCGCGGGCGAGACGGCCGATGATGCTGCTGGAGAGATAGGGNCCCTTCTCCCCGGGTGTGTCGACGCTGTCCGCCAGCCGGCGGATGCGGTCATGCTGCTCGCCGAAGGTGAATACGATATCGCCATCCTTGAGCTGNAGGCGGTTGAAGCGCGCCTTCTNCACCTTCACCTCCCCCCAGAANTGATTTGGNCGATCCTCATTGTGGCCGCCGGTAAANCGCCCCTGCGCATCCATCTGGCTGACCTTCACGCCGAAATTGACCGCGGCATCCCTGGTCCGAATNTCCGTACCCTCGAANTAGTGCTTATCGTTGGCGGNATCCGTGAGGTTCTTCAGGTACCACCCNGCCAGCCTTCCTGAGAAGGTNCCCTCCANNCCAAGACCGTNCANGANNTTCTGGTANTGGGCAGGAAAGGCCTCCCGNAACTTCTCGTCGAGCTTAAANTCGGCAAGCAGCAGGCGATANTCGAGCTTCCTGGTGTCATTNAGNCGNCGCAGGCTTCCATCAAAGGANANCTGNGCGCCGNCTCCNCNGGCNGTCTTGAAACCNCTGANCNGGANCGTCTCGTTGTTNTCGATGACGANCCTGCCNGCGGCAAGCTGGAGCCGGTAAGGAAAATCAACNGCCTGNATCTCACCCTTGAGCAAATCCAGCACCACCTTCAGGCGCGGCTGCCCGGAATACNGNGAGNCGATNGAGACGTNTGTCTTGAAGGCNCCCTTGAAGGCGAAGGTGTCNACCATCCTGGAGNCTTCCGGCTGCAGNGCGGCTCGAATATCCTTGTCGTACTGCAGCTGGGGAGAGGTGATGTTGATTTCGAAGCCGGGCGGGTCTTCATTCTCCTCCGATGGCCTGGCGCGAACATCGAAGGAACCCTTGCAGGCGATCTTGTGCCCACCATGCCGACCTTCAATATTGAGGAGGACACCGCTCTCGGGGCGCCTCGAATCGTAGACGGCCTCGCCGCTGATTTTCTCCACCGTGTAGGGAAAGAGTCGATGGCGAATCTTCAGTTCNCTGGGATAGACCGAAAAGATCGCGTAGGGCGCCGGCCTCTTCTCGCCAGCGGCGGCCGGCGGCTCAGCGACGATCCTCGCCTTCGCGGCGACCCATCCCTCCGGTGCGAGGCTGTCCCAGATCTTGACGCCATTCNCATCTCGCTCGCCCAGGATNNCGCGCAGCTGCCCATCGAGNGCGAGACATTCGGCNGGATCTTCGCTGCCGATNTCGACAACCGCCTCGAAGGCNCCGGACCCGTCGACAAGGTAGCTCAACTCTGAAACGGCCAGCCGCGCCGNGCCCAATTTCCCTGTAAGCTTTTCGCCCANCTCGAGCAGCCCCTTCTCAAGCTTGAGCCCGCCGGCGAGCTCCTCGACCNGATAGGGAAGCTCCCCGTGGGCGACCTGGAATTCCGACAGCTCNACNCTGGCNCTGAGGTCCTCCAAGGCGGGAGGATATTTCACCGCCTCGGCCGCCTCGCATACGAAATTCACCCTTCCCCGGATAACGCCCCCGGGAGTGGACTTGTTCAGCTCCGGCGCCAGGNCCGCGAAAAGTTTCTCATCGACGGAAAGACCTTCCCCCCTCAGGAAACCTTTCAACGTGGTCACAACGCCCCGGGCAGGGTCCAGTCCGACACTCCCGGCGGCGCTGAGGCTTCCGCCGGCCAGCTCCCCCCGGGCGTCGCGAATTTCAATGCGGTCACCCAGGAATACTNCGGAACCCCCCGTCAACCGCAGCGTCTTCTCAATAACCGGCAGCTTCAGCCCGCAGCCGGCGAGGGTGGATGCGACCCTGGTGACCCCNAGGCCCGAGCTGCTGTCATAACGCAGAGAGCCCTCCAGGTCGACGCTGCCGCTGAAGGACCGCTCCTTGAGAAACTTACCNGCCGCCAGGTCGTCCAGCAAGGACGCGAGGTCTCCNGCCAGGTCGAACTTGTAGACCATAAAGTTCGCCTCCAGCGGGCCATCCGCGACGGAGGCCGCCCCTCCGGGCAGCCGNCCGCTGATCTCNACCCTCGAAGACCCCTTGAGACTGAAGGCTGAATTGAAGCGAAGCNCACCNTTCCAGAANCCCAGGGAGAAATCAACCTCCTCGGCGGCCAGGGCNANGNCCCGGCGCTTATCTGCAAAACGCACCTTCATTCCGCGCACACGGAAATCCGGCAGGCGNGNCTGAGAGCCGGNGGCCCCAGGGGTCTTTCCCTCCCCGGAGCCCGAAGGCGGCGGAGCNCGCAGCAGCTCCGCAAGGTTCAGGACGCCCTCCTCGCTGATGGATNCATCGATCTCGCCNCCGTCCAGGACAACGAGCACGGGTTCGAAGCTGCCGAAGAAGAGGCTGCCGTAGTCGGGAACGATTCTTATCCTGGGGAAATCGAGCAGGGCCGCGGGCGCCCTGTCGCCTCGGGTGGNCTCAAANACGCGAAGCCCCCTCAGTGAAACCCCATCGGAGAGGTCGAGCTCGGCCGAGCTGATCTCGAAGGGTACGCGAAGAAGATTCTCGAGGACGGCTCTCACCCTGGCCTGGACAGCCTCCGGGCGCATAGCGAGCTTGACGTTGATGCCAACGATAACCAGGACAACCGCCAGCAGGCCGCCAAGGACCAGGGCCAGNCTCGATTTACGCAGTNTAGGCGACAATTCTGCTCTCCTTCATCATCTGTCCTTTCCCGCAAGCTTCCTTGCAAGAACCAGCTCCGGCTCCGAAGGCCGCAGATAGGATGGCTTCAGAGAGTGAATGACCTCCTGGTCAAAGCTTGATTCCGCAAGAGCCTCCCGCGAGAGGGCGGCAAGGATGGAAGCGCGAGGCCGATCCCATTCGACGGGGCCGCGCCGAAAATCAGCGGCCCTGTCTCCACCGGCNTTTTCGAGACCTCGCAGAAACTCATCGGCCCCTCCACCCAGGAGCCAGGCAGGCCCCCGCAGAACCCCGGCAAGCTCCTCCAGCGTGGCGACCTGGTCCTCCGCCTCACGCGCCGGGCGCTCCTCGCCGGTACGCCTGAACAGGGCCCCGTAAAAAAAACCCCGCCNGCCATCGAGGACCGGAACGAAAGCATCGTTGGAAGACTCGTCCTCCTGCTCGGCGGACGCGATCGCGAAGGCCGCCATCACCTCGAGCGAAGAGACGGCCACCACGGGTATTCGCAAGGCGATGCCCAGCGTCTTTGCCGCGGTAACCCCGACCCGGCAGCCGGTATAGGATCCAGGACCGGCGCTGACGCTGATTCCCCGCAGGTCACGCGGGGTGAAACCTCCGCGGCGAAGCAGGCCGTCAATCCGCGCGGCAAACTCGCGGGCGTGGGCCATGTCATCGCTGAAAAGCTCTTCCTCCCTTACCCCCTCCTGGTCAAAGAGAGCCAGGCTGCCCCGGGGATCAGAGGTCTCAATCGCTAAAAAAATCATGGGTAAGGTGTATCTTCGGGCTTGGAACCGAAAACGACAGACTTTATCGGAGGGCAAGCTTACCCCAATAGGGCCTGGCGGACCAAGCATAGCCGGTTAAAGAGGGCTGAAATCGTCACTCCAGGGGGGGGCTCGACCCTCTCTGGGGCTAAACTGGGCTGTTGATTCCGATGAAACCAGCAGGCCGGGTTCAATGAACGCATCTGAAAGCATTATGTCTTTGACAGAAGAACTCCCCGCAAATACTATAAGCCGTTTGCCTACACTCCGTTGCAGACATCCGTGGGCAGAATTCAGCAGCTGAGGGAAACGCGGAGCGAAAGGCTCTCAACCTTGCTTTAATTGACCTGAAAATGGCAGGTCGAGGGCCTTCCCCGGCAACAGATCGAGAATTGTACGAACATATAAAATGACGGCTTCTAATAACCGCATCCCGCTCATCGCGGGTAACTGGAAGATGAATACTACGCCGGAGGAGGGGCATGCCCTCGCCACGGCTATCCTGGAAGGGATTGCCGCAAAGGACGTAGGCTTCAGCGCCTCCCGCTGCGATATCGGCTTCTATCCACCGGCAACTTCGCTGGCCTTCATCGCCGATCTCTGCTCGGAATTCGATGGCTGCAAGGTATATATCGGCGCGCAGAATATGCATGCCGAGGAAAGTGGAGCCTTCACCGGGGAGCTCTCCTCAGCGATGGTCCTGGCCTGCGGTGGAGACAGCGTCCTCCTGGGTCATTCCGAACGCCGGCATATTTTCAACGAAACGGATACTGAGATCGGCGCTAAGCTAAAAACCGCCGTCGAGGCGGGACTTGCGACTGTCCTCTGCGTTGGAGAAAAGATCGAAGAGCGTGATGCCGGGAACACGATGGAGGTCGTAAACCGCCAGCTCGAAGCCGGAATCGAGGGGCTCACCGAAGCCGCCCAGCTCGAGCAAGTCATCGTCGCCTACGAGCCTGTATGGGCCATCGGCACCGGTAGAACGGCGACCCCTGAGCAGGCCCAGGAGGTCCACGGAGCTATCCGCGAACAGCTTGGAGCCGCCTTTGAAAAACGGGGCGCGAAAGTCGGCGCCCGTGAAGGCATCAGAATCCTGTACGGCGGCAGCGTCAAGCCGGATAATGCCACGGAGCTGCTTTCCCAGGCTGACATCGATGGAGCCCTGGTTGGCGGGGCGAGTCTCGATGCCGCGTCTTTCCTCGGTATCTGCGAGGGCTGCGGCTGACCGTCTCTGCTTGAAACTAAAACAAACGTTTAGAATGATCCCCGGACCCCAGGTCCGAAAGAAAAACACAGGGGCTGCAAAAAGCGGCTCCAGCCATTAAAAACTTCGGAGGCAAAATGATTTTGAATTTCTACCCCGTGCTGGCGGCCTCTTTCTGGAGCGGCATCTTCTGGGCTCTCGGCGGATGCCTTATAGCCTTCCTGGCGCTGCTGATGATTGTCTCGATCGTCTTTCTCCAGGACTCCAAGGATGGAGGGCTCGGAGGAGCCTTTGGTTCCGCCGGCGGCGGAGATGCCCTGCTGGGGGCAGGTGGGCAGAAAGGCATCGTCAAGATCACCGCGCTCATCAGCCTGATCTTCACCGCCATGGTTATCGGGTGGGGAATGATAGATATGTCAGGCACGGGAATCGGAGAGCCTGGCAGCACAGATGAGCTTCGCAATGAAGAGGAGCTTCTCAATCCGGCCCCCCCCGCCGCCGGAGCCGGCGTTGTGCCGGGCCTGTCGCCGGGCGGCGGATCGTTGCTGCCCGTACCGGGCGGCGCTGGCGGAGCCGGCGGGTCTTCTGACGGCGGCGACAAGTGAGCCGCGTTTTTGAATCCCGCACGGGCGGGATCGGGAGTATCGAAACATGCGCAGCATGACCGGCTATGGTGACGCTGTTTCCGAAACACCGGATTTCGTTCTGAGTATCGACGTAAAGGCCGTCAACAACCGCTTTCTCAAGATCAACTCGAAGATCAGTGACGAGGTCAACTTCCTCCAGATTGAGCTGGAGGATGTGGTGCGAAAGCGCCTGGCGAGAGGCTCGATCTTCTTCACCATTCGTTTTCAGCCCAACAGGTGCTCCGACCTTTACCAGGTCAACGAGGACGTAGTAAAGAAATACGTGGAAACCATNAAGAGACTTGGCAAGGAGNTGGACTCCGCTGAAGACATCAGGCTGCAGGACATCCTCGCGCTGCCTGGAGCGATCAAGGTGGATGACAACATCGTTCCCGGACGAGCAAAGGTGCTGCCGATCGCCCTGGAGACAATGGAGAAGGCGCTGGCGAGCATGGTAGAGATGCGTGAGCGTGAAGGGCGGAATCTTCACGAGGAGCTCCAGTCCAGGTGCGAAAACCTCGATCAGTTGATGGGAAAGGTCAAAGAGGCCGCCCCGCAGGCGCTTGAAGAACATTTTCGAAAATTGGAAGAACGAACCGGGGCGCTGCTTGGAGAGCAGAAGGGCGGGATGGATGAGAATGATATCCTGAAGGAAGCCGCACTCCTGGCCGAGCGCTCAGACATCAGCGAGGAGATTGCCCGCATGGACAGCCACCTCGAACAATTCGTTGGACAGCTCGCAAGCTCGGAACCTGTTGGAAGAAAGCTCGAGTTCATCTGCCAGGAGATGTTCAGAGAATCCAACACCATGGGCTCCAAGGCGCCCGGGAACGAGGTAGGAAGATTCGTAGTTGAGATCAAGGCCGAGGTTGATCGCCTCAAGGAACAGGTTCTCAACGTTGAGTAAGAGAGGACGTTTAATCGTCATATCGGGACCCTCCGGGGTCGGAAAAACCAGCCTCTGCGAGGCGCTGCTCAAGAGCTCGAGCTGCCGAAGGGTCATCACCTGCACCACGAGACCTCCGCGCGAAGGCGAACAGGACGGACAGGATTATTTTTTTTTCGACAGGAACAGTTTTGAAGAAGGCCTCCGGGCCGGTCGCTTCCTCGAGCACGCTGAGGTCTACGGAAACCTCTACGGGACTCCGAGAGACCAGGTCGAGGAGGGGATAGAAAACGGGCACGAGCTGCTGCTCAATATTGATGTGCAGGGCGCCCGCCAGATCCGGGATTCGGGAATCCCGGAATTAATGACAATCTTTATTGATGCTCCCAGCGGAGAGGAACTCGAGAGGAGGCTCGTCAGCAGGGCCTCCGATTCAGATGAAGTAATCAGCCGCCGCCTGGAAGTCGCCAGGGCCGAAAGAGAGGAAAAATCCTCCTACGATCATGTCGTCGTCAACGGTGACTTCGACGAGGCGGCACTTGAGCTCGCGACAATTGTCGAGCGACCGGTAGAATCAAACTGAAAACAAACTGTAACCAAGAGTAAATGGAGAACTCTGATGCTTGATATAGACACGGAAGAAGAACTGGTCCAGATGGTCGGCGGCAAGTTCAGGCTGACCTCGCTTATACAGAAAAGAATCGTCGAGCTTAACAGGGGCGCGGCGCCGCTGGTGGAGTTCGAGGACAATGATGAACCCACCCTGAAACAGATCGTCATCAAGGAGATCCTCGAGGGTAAGATCGAGCTGGCCGAACGCGAAGAGCTCGACCAGGCTCTGCAGGAGGCCGTGATCGCCGACAAGCCCGAGGATGCCGAAGGCTCCGAAGGGGAAGGCGACGAGGACGGCGACGGAACCGAGGTCTACGGCTCCGATATCAAGAAGATCAAGGAGCAGCGGATCAAGGAATTGGCCGCGCTGCTGAACCAGAAGAAATAGNGCCCCGGGGAGATCCCCCAGGGTCGAGCGGGAGCAGGGGCGGCGTCTCCGCAGAGGAGNCCGCGGCCCCTGGCGTGCAATCATGTCGAANATCTTGCTGGGAGTGTCCGCNGGAATAGCGGCCTACAAGAGTGCCGACCTTGCATCGAAGCTGACCCAGCGGGGNGACTCGGTCAGGACGATCCTGACCCCGAGCGCGCAGAAGTTCATCACCCCTCTCACCTTCCGCGCGGTCACACGCCAGGAGGTCTTCACCGACATCTTCGAGGANGATCCGGCCTACAAGGGAGAGCACATCTCNCTGTCGGANTGGGCCGACCTGCTGCTCATCGCCCCGGCCACCGCGGACCTCATCGGGAAGCTCGCCGNCGGACTCGGCGGCGACCTGCTGACTGTGACCGCNCTGGCCTTTGACAAGCCGGTGCTCTTCGCCCCCGCGATGAACGACNGNATGTGGATGAACCCGGTCGTACAGGAAAACATCTCCCGCCTCCAGGATGTGCTCGGCTACNNGCTCATCGACCCCGGCGANGGACACCTTGCNTGCGGCTCGGTCGGCCCGGGAAGGCTGGCNGAGGTTCCGGAGCTCATCNCCCGCATCGACGAGGCGCTCCANCTGGAGCCCGGAAGCGAATGAGCGCGNACTCGCGCTGTCTCATCCTCGCGGGACCGACAAGGGAATATATCGACCCGGTCCGCTACATCTCCAACGCATCGAGCGGGCTGCAGGGGATGGCTCTCGCCGAGGAGGCGCTCGGCCGCGGTTACGAAGTCGAGCTGATCCTGGGACCGGTCGAATACGACCCGCCCGCCGGCGCCGCGGTGACCAACGTGGTGAGCGCCGCCGAGATGCTCGCGGCCGCGCGAGAGCGCCATCCGGACTGCGCCGTTCTCATCGGCGCCGCGGCGGTCAGTGATTTCAGGCCCGAGACCCCCCACTCCTCCAAACGCAAGAGCGGCGGTGACGACCTCGACCTCAAGCTCGAGGCCACCGAGGACATCCTCGCCCTGCTCGGCCGCGAGAAGGACTCGCGCGTCCATGCCGGCTTCGCCCTCGAAACCGAGGACCATCTTGCCAATGCTCGAGGCAAGCTCGAGGCCAAGAACCTCAACTGGATCGTCGTCAACGACGCCGCGGCGATCGGCCGCGAGAGCGGCGATTACCACATTCTCGGCGCCGATGGCTCCGAACACTCCCTCGGCCGCCTGAGCAAACGCGAGCTCGCCTCAAAGCTCCTTGACCGCATCGAGGCTCCGGACGCCTGCTCCTGAATCGGAGCCTGGCGCCTCTATAACGCACCCCTAAAGAAACGGCGTAAAACTGCCGATAAAATGACAGGCGCGTTTGTCTCCAAGATGACGCGATTCCGCGGATTTTCCGCGACCTGGTGAAACCCCTGTTGATGACGGTAGTGGATACATAAATCGATGCGCAAAGAGTCTTCCAACGAGGTCCTGGCGTTCCTGCTGCTGGGCCTTACCGCGTTTCTCGCGGTCTGTCTGTACACCTGGAACCCCGGCGACCTTGGACCTGGCAATGAAGCCACCGCGAACATCTGCGGTCCTGTCGGCGCCATGCTCAGCGAATGGTTCATGAGCTGGATCGGCCGGATCGGCAGCTACGTGTTGACCATCATTCTCGCCCTCACGGGTATCTGTATGTTCTTCCGCCTCGGGGTCCGGCAGCCCGGCTGGAAGATCTTCGGAAGCCTCTGTCTCATCCTCAGCCTCGCCACCTTCGAGGTCGCCATCCACAGGAACGCCGGCAGCCCGGACTTCCTTGCCGGCGGCTACTTCGGCTATACCATCTTCGAGTTCCTCTTCGCGAATCTCCATATCGTCGGCACCTATCTCCTCCTCGCCCTGATCACCGTCGTCGCCTTCGCGGTGAGCACCGACGCGGAGCTCTACCCGGCCTTCGCCTACGCCTACAGGCTCGCCAACGGCTCGAAACGCTGGCGCGACGCTGTCGGTGAAACGGGCGGTCGAGTCGTGGGAACCCTGAAGACCGGGGCACTGTCGCTGTTCAAGGTCGCCTCCCGCTTCAAGCCGGGACCCGGGTCCGGACCTGAGATCGTCCTGCCGGAGAGAAAGCCGCGGCAGAAGACCTTCAAGCCCGACAAGAAAAAAGACGACAAGAAGCCCGCCGGGGCGCAGGAACCTGAGGCCGCGGAGCTGCCCGAAACGGAAGAGGAGCCCGAGCGTCCTCCGCTGATCATCCACGTCCCCGAGCAGAAGAAGCCAACGAAGAAGCGCAAGAGCAAGGCAAAGAAAAACACCGGCGCTTACGAGCTGCCCTCCATTGAGCTCCTGGATGAACGCCCGGAGGACACAGCCCATACCGACAGCGCGATTCTCAAGGAGAAGGCTGAAAAGATCGAGCAGGCGCTCGAGAGCTACGGCATCAACGGCGCCAAGGTCGTCAAGGTACGGCCCGGACCAACCGTCACCCTCTTCGAGCTGACCCTTGCGGCGGGCACCAAGGTCAACCAGATTGACAACCTGGATAAAGATCTCCAGCTTCAGCTGTCAGCCACCAGCATCCGTATTATCGCCCCGATCCCGGGCAAACACACCGTCGGCATCGAGGTGCCCAATAAAGAGCGGCCCATCATCGGCCTGCGCGAGATCCTCGAAGACAGCATGGAAGAGGCCGGCGAGAAGATCATCCCCGTCTGCATCGGCAAGGACACCGCGGCCCGGGTGATCACCAGCGACATATCTGAGATGCCGCACGCCCTGATCGCCGGCGCCACCGGCTCTGGAAAATCAGTCTTCATCAACTCGCTGCTGGTCAACCTCCTGCTGACCAAGACTCCCGATGAGCTCAAGCTGATCATGATCGATCCCAAGGTCGTCGAGCTGAAGCCCTTTGAGAATATCCCCCATCTGTACTGCCCGATCATTACCTCGGCAAAGAAGGCTCCCCCGGTGCTTTCCTGGCTGGTCGGAGAGATGAAATCACGCTACACCCTGCTCGGAGACGTCAAGGTCCGGAATATCGTCGAGTACAACAAGCTCGGCAAGAAAAAGATCTTCGAGCGCCTGAAGGAAGCGAAGCGCAGCAACGAAGAGGCTGAGGCTGAGAAGGAAAAGCTGCCCTACATCGTCCTGGTCATCGACGAGCTCGCAGATCTCATGATGGCTGCGGGCAAGGATGTCGAAGGTCACATCACCCGCCTGACCCAGCTGTCGCGAGCCGTCGGCATCCACCTGATCGTGGCGACCCAGCGTCCCTCGGTCAACGTCATCACCGGCCTGATCAAGAGCAACATGCCTACCCGGATCTCCTTCAAGGTCACCCAGAGGATCGACTCGCGGACGATCCTCGACGACAAGGGCGCCGACAAGCTGATCGGCAACGGAGACATGCTCTACAAGGATACGAACTCCGAGGCGCTGCTTCGTACACAGGGCTCCTACCTTACCGACAAGGAGATCACCCGGGTGATCGACCATGTTGTCGGACAGGGCGAGCAGGACTTCGACGAGAGCCTCACCAAGTGCAGCATCGATGGAATCACCGAGGAAGACAATGGCGATGAGCTCTACGAAGACGCCGTAAAGGTCGTCCTCGAGAAACAGCGCGGCTCCACCACGATGCTCCAGCGCGCCTTCTCCATCGGCTACAGCCGCGCCTCGAGACTCATCGAGGCGATGGAAGCGCAGGGACTGGTCGGCCCCCACGCCGGCGTCGGGAAGCAGCGCGAGGTCTACTATAGCTGGGAAGAATACCAGGCCGGGAAAAAGAAGGCCCTGGAAGGCGGCGGAGAGGCGGAGGAAAAGCCTGAAAAGAGCGTCGAGATCGACATTCCATTAGAGTCTCCGGAGGAAATACCGGACAATGAACCGTCCCTCGAAGACTCCGATGACTTCGAGGAAGACGAACCAGGCCAAGAAGCTTCCGACGAAACCACCGAGCTGGATGACGATCAGTAAACCCACCGAGCCCGCCCTCAGCGCTGGCGAAAAAACCGGCGACCTCGAAAACGAGATCCGGGTCAACATGATCAGTCTCGGCTGCCCGAAGAACCTCGTCGACTCCGAGATGATCCTCGGCAAGCTCGGCCAGGAGGGCTTCGTCCTCACCCCCGACGCGGTTGAGGCCGATGTCATCGTCGTCAACACCTGCGGCTTCGTCGAATCGGCCAAGGAAGAATCCGTCAATACGATCCTCGAAGCCTGCGAGCTCAAGCAGGAATCCGAAACCGAGAAAAAGGTCGTCGTCACAGGCTGCCTGGGACAACGCTACGGCAAAGAGCTGAGCGTCGAGATCCCCGAGCTCGATGCCATCGTCGGACTCGGCGAGTACGACAGCCTCGGCACCGCGCTGAAGGGGCTCTTCGGAAAAACCGATGGAGGGCTCCACATCCAGGTCAGTGATCCCGATAAGGCCTGCAACGCCGAGGTCGGACGCTTCCGCCTGACCCCGGCTCACTACGGCTACCTGCGCATCTCCGAGGGCTGCGACAATCCCTGCACCTTCTGCTCCATCCCCGCGATTCGGGGCCGCTTTCGCTCCAAGTCCATCGAGATGCTCGAGGCCGAGGCCCGGGAGCTGGTCGCGAGCGGCGCGAGTGAGCTGGTGCTGATCTCCCAGGACACGACCTCCTACGGTGTCGATATCGATGGCCGCTTCCAGCTTGCCGAGCTGCTCCGCAGGCTCGCCGCCGTCGACGGGGTCGAGTGGATCCGCCTGCTCTACGCCTACCCGGCCTACCTGACCGACGAGATGATCGAGGCCATCGCCGAATTGCCCGAGGTGCTCAACTACATCGACATCCCACTGCAGCACATCTCCGACAATATGCTGCGCCACATGGGGCGGCGGATGATGGAAACGAAGACCCGCGACCTCCTCGACCGGATGCGCGACCGGATCCCCTCCCTGATGCTGCGAACCACCTTCATCGTAGGCTTCCCGGGCGAAGATGACCGGGAGTTCGGAATCCTGCGCGATTTCATACGCGATTTCGAATTCGAGCGCCTGGGCGTCTTCCCCTACTCAAAAGAGGAGGGCACGCCCTCGGCAGAATTCGAAGACGCGATTGAGTTCGTCAGGTTGGTCGAAGGAAAACCGATTGACCGCCGCCACAATCGGGACACCGAACTTGGAAAGGTTCTCCAAGTGGACGCGGACATTGTCCAGGCCCTTTTCCACGGCCACCCGATCTCCTTCCGTGAGCCGGTCCGGCGCGGTGCCTCCATGGCGCTTCAGGGCCCGGCAACTGATCACAAAAACAATCGCATGTGGCCTCAATCCCGCAGCGCGACATTTGATATTGATGAACTTCTCGGCGCCTAGATCGGCACCGAACCCAGCCTCCGTGACCACGTAATCCGCCACTTTGAGGGCGAGGCAAGTAGACCGGACACTGTTGCATCCGTGAGCGATATTTCCGAAGGGACCGCAATGAATAAGCGCAGGG
>PAOC01000003.1 GCA_002708465.1 Planctomycetota bacterium | reverse complement strand
TCGGCCTTGCCGGAGATTCGCAGGGCTGTTGTCCCCAGCAGGCGATGTTTGACGACGGTTACCTCGGCATGAAGTCCAACCGTATGGGACTCGATCTCATTGGTCCTGATGGTCTGGTCGATCAGCTCCTCGATGGGCAGGACAACATTGTTTCGGCGGTCCTTGTAGTAGGCGCCTGAGTAGTAGCTGTAGGCTCCGAGACTCATGATGGCCGGGTGCCAGTAGTCGCTGCGGCTGTCCCAGGCATGGGGGCGCATGACCCACAGGGGCATGAGAGACAGCAGGATGAGGGCCATGGCCACGGCCCGTGGCGGGCTGAAGCCCCTGGTCGCGACCCAGGTCAGCGCCAGCCCTACGATGAGGTTCAGTGCGGCGCTGATGTAGAGGGTGTGAAAGATCTCGCCGAAGAGCGGGACGAAGAGGAAGCCGGCGGCCAGGGTGCCCAGGATCGAGCCCATCGTATTGGANAAATAGGCCGAGCCGACCGCGTCTCCAACTTTCTCGAGCGCCAGGGTCCTGATCTTGCTGACCAGCGGNAAGACGGTTCCCATCAGCAGCGTNCAGGGAAGCACCAGGCAGGCGACCATCCACAGCTTGATCCAGAGAAAGCNTTCGTAGCTCGGCTCATCCACCTGGTCGAAGAGCCGGGCGCCCCAGAGGGGAAAACGTCCCAGNGCCGGGATCGTGGCGGAAACGAGNAGCCCCTTGACNGCGATGATNAGTCCCAATGTCAGGATNGGTCTCTTGAGACGGTCGACCAGCCAGCTCATGANCGCTCCGCCAANCGCGATCCCNAGGATGAACAANGTCACGATGAGGCTGAAGGCGTAGGTGCTGTTGCCGATGGTCGGAATGAGNGCCTTGGTCCAGGAGATCTGCAGCAGCATNTTGGCGAAGCCGGTGACNCCGAANCAGAAGACGCAGAGGCGGACNTTGAAAGGGAGAGGNGTTTTTTCNATATCGCCGTCNTNTTCCCGGGTCTTTTCNGCCTGGAGGGGCNGGTGTCGTCGAGTCGAGCCCTCTCGCCGCGTAGATCACCACGGCTCCAATGACCACGTCGATGGCTACAGCCAGGGCGGTCGTTCCCCAGAGTCCGAGAGTCGCGATAGCGAAGAAGCCCGTGAGGGCGGCGCCGAAAAAAGCTCCGAGGGTATTGACCGTGTACAGTCCACCGATGTTCATTCCCACCTTGCTCATGCGCGTGGCGAGAAATTTTGCCAGCACCGGGAGGGTCGCTCCCATGCAGGTCGTCGGTCCCAGGAGGACAATGACGCAGAACAGAAGCCTGCACAGCAGAAGCGGCAAAGCTTCGGGGTTTCCTTCCCAGGGCTGGTAGAGGCTGGCGAAGAGAGGTTCCGCCAGGATGATCAGCAGCGGCACGAGGAGACAGAGGAGCCCGACNGCGAGCACCAGGATTCCGTAGAGGCGCAGGGGNTTNTTCGAACGGTCNGCNGCNCGNCCCCCGAGATGGCTTCCCAGCGCNAGNCCGCCCATGAAGACAGCGACGACCGCTGTGATGGAGAAGTGCGTATTGCCGATNACCCCGCCCAGNATTCGCGCCCACAGGACCTGGTAGAGCAGNCCGGTGGCGCCGGAGAGAAAGAANCAGCTTAAGGCCAGTGCTCGTAGTGGCATTCTCATTCGCCCAGNGGGTTACCGTCGTTCAGTCCATCGCGGGACAGGGACAGTTTACGGTTTTTCGGCGCTGGCGAGAAGGAGGAGCCTGTTGAGCCTGTGTTTTTACTCGACCACGGCGCCTTCGGAGGCGGAGCCTACGTGGCGACCGTATTTTCCGAGTACNCCGCNGCTATAGCGTTCCTTTGGCTTTTTCCACTTCGCCAGCCNCCTCTTGAGCTCCGCCTTNGAGACCACCAGNTCGAGCAGCCGNTTCTTCGCATCGATCAGGATCGTATCGCCATTTTTGACCAATCCGAGAGGTCCTCCTTCGTAGGCCTCCGGCGCCACGTGTCCGATCATGAAGCCATGGGTNGCTCCTGAAAACCGCCCATCGGTGATCAGCGCCACATCGCTGCCGAGACCGGCGCCCTGGATCGCCCCGGTCACATGCAGCATCTCGCGCATTCCCGGGCCNCCCCTGGGGCCNTCGTAGCGGATGATGATGACATCGTTNGGCTTGATCCGGCCTTTCTTGACGGCCGCGAAGGCATCNTCTTCACGGTTGAAGACCNTGGCNGGNCCCTNGTGGATGGANTTCTCCTGNCCCGAAAGCTTGATCACGCAGCCATCGGGCGCCAGCGAACCTCTCAGGATCGCGATCCCNCCGGTCTTCTTCAGCGGCTTGCGCGCGCTCACGATGACCTGCTGACCTTTTTTCGCCTTCGCCCTGCGGGCCTCGGCTCCCAGGGTCCGGCCGCTGACGGTGAGCTGGTCNCCGTGGATTTTTCCNGCNTTGAGCAATTCCTTAGCNACCAGGGCCATTCCGCCGGCCTCGAACATCTCCGGGCCGGTGTAGAGACCCCANGGNTTCAGGTTGGCCAGCACCGGCGTCTTGCGGGAGATCCGGTCGAAGTCATCGATCCTGAAGCGGATGCCCGCCTCGCGCGCCACGGCCAGCAGGTGCAGNACGGCATTCGTCGAGCCGCCGGTGGCCATGACCCCGGCGACCGCGTTTTCCATCGCCTTGCGGGTGATGATCCGGCTCGGGGTGATTCCCTTCTTGAGCAGCTTCATCACCAGCTTGCCGGTCTCGATGGCGATCTTCTTCTTGCCGCGGTGCTCCGCGGGAACATCGTTGAAGCCCATCGGCGAGACGCCGAGCATCTCGAAGGCCGTGGCCATCGTGTTGGCGGTGAACTGGCCGCCGCAGGCGCCGGCTCCGGGGCAGGCGTGGTTCTCAATGGCCTTGAGCTCCGCCTTGCTGATCTTGCCGGCGTTGTAGGCGCCGATCGCCTCGAAGGTGTCCTGGATGGTGAGGCGCTTCCCCTTGTACTCACCGTAGTTGATCGAGCCGCCGTAGAGCATGACGCTCGGAATATCGAGNCGCGCCATNGCCATGACCATGGCGGGAATCGTCTTGTCGCAGCCGGAGATCGTCACCAGGGCGTCGAACATATGGGAGCGCGCCACCAGCTCAACGGAATCGGCGACCAGGTCGCGGCTTACCAGGGAGCCCTTCATTCCCTCGGTCCCCATGGTGATTCCATCGGTAACCGAGACGGTGTTGACCTCGATCGGGGTGCCGCCCGCCGACCGGANGCCGGCCATGACCTGGGCGGCGACCTCGCGGTGGTTGAAGTTGCAGGGCATGGTGCCGATCCAGCAATGCGCGACCCCGATCTGNGGCTTCGACAGGTCGCGGTCGCTGAATCCGATCGCTTTCATCATCGACCGGGCTCCGGCCCGGTCCACGCCGTCCAGTATCACTTTGCTCTTGTGGCGGGTATCAAAGCTCATTGCTTGTCCTGNCTCCGGNTTAACAGGTGGTGGAAAAGAGCCATTGAAAAGCGATTCTGGAAAAAATCAAGACCGCCTCGCTGGCGCGATCCCTCTTTCAGGCTGGATTTTGTCGTCATCTTCGCTTATTCCAAAACAGCCGGGCAGGGTCTCTCTGGTCCCTGTTGAGGCCCAGGAGGGTTTCTTTGGCCGGTTTCCAGGCTTTTATCGGTTCTCCCGCCCGGTGGCGGGAGGCAGGTAGTTGAGACCGAGAACCTGCATCCCCGGTTTCTTCACGATGNGGAATACGACAATGCGAATCCTCTTCATCAACGAGCGAGTTGATTACTCTAACGCGACCTCCTATTCTCTCGATCTGGCCACCGCCCTTGCCGAGAGAGGCCACGAGGTGCAGGTCTGTACCGGCGGAGGAGAGCTACTCGAACAGTTCCGCGAGCGCTCCATCGAGACCTACGAGGTCAGCTTCAACATGCTCTCCATGNACAAGCTNATGGGCTACCTTCGTAAGTTTGATCCTGACCTGGTNCATGTACAGAGCTTCAGGAGCTATGAATTTGGCAGGAAGATGACCTCTCGATTGGAGAAGCCCGTGGTCCTGACCGTTCATACCCGCCCCGATCCAGGTGTCCGAGAGCTGAGAGACAGGCACCTTTGCGGGACGATCGCGGCCAACGAGGTTATTCGTGAGGGGCTGGTCAATGAGCTGCATATGGACAAGAAGCTGGTGCGGGTGATCANCAGGGGCATCGACCTGGCCGCCTTCCGGCCGGGGAGCNTTGAGTATTGGAGCCCCGAAGATGAGCGGCTCCCCGTGGTCGCCTGCGTCGGGCAGCTCAGCGAGGAGAAGGGGCAGCANCTGCTGATCCAGGCGGCGAAGCTTGTNCTCGACCAGGGGATCGAGGCTCACTTCGCGATTGTCGGCGATGGGGAGACGGCCGCCTCGCTTCATAATCTCGTGAAGGAGCTCGGGCTGGAGCTCAACGTTACCTTCTCGCCGCATATCGCCGGGCGGCAGGCTCTCTACGGACTCTTCGACATCATGGCCATGCCGGTTCTGAGAGGGGGTGTCGGGGTCGGAGCTATCGAGGCCATGGCCATGGGGCGGCCGCTGATCACCACCGGCCTGGGCGAGATGCTTGATCTCGTGCAGGATGGAGAAACCGGCCTGCTGGTACCCGAGGGAGATGTCGAGGCGCTTGCCGCGAGGATCCTCGAGCTCATCAGGAATCCCTCCGAGATCTCGCGGCTGGGAGAGAGCGGGCGGAAGTGGGTTGAGAGGGATTTCATTCTCGAGCCCATGGTCGATGATACGCTCGAGTTCTATGGCGAATGTCTTGACCGGATTGAAGAGGAGAGCGCTATCGAGGCCTGAGTGGTTCCGGACCCTCTCCTTCATTTGACAATCCGTCCACCCGCTGATAATTTTAATCTCTTGAGGGACGTCTCTTCGCGGCCTCCGGCTTTCTCCAGTTTTGGGGTCTGCCCGGGTTCAGAGTTCTGTTGTTTNTTCCCTTCGCCGTTTTCNATTCACGATTGCCAGGGATGTTTTGAGTGTCCGCATCTGAGAGGACAGCCGCGGTCGTTATTCCAGCCCGTCTGGGTTCGAGGCGATTCCCCCGAAAGATCCTGGCTCGCGAGACAGGCAAGTACCTCATCCAGCATGTCTGGGAGCGCGTGGTTGATTGTCCACGTGTCAGCAGGGTGGTCATCGCGACCGATAGCGAAGAGATTGTCGAGGCCTGCGCGAGCTTTGGGGCCGAGGCGCGGATGACCTCCGCAGAACACCGCTCCGGAACGGACCGGGTCGCCGAGCTCGCGGAAAATCTTGACGAGGACATCATCGTCAACGTCCAGGGAGATGAGCCTTACATCTCACATACAGACATTCTCGCCCTTCTCGAGCTCTTTGATGGANCCGCCGCGGGTGATGGCCAGGGTGCCGGGACGGTCATGGCTACCCTGGTCGCGGAGCGTAGAGATTCCGCGGGTTTTCACGATCCCAACGTGGTCAAGGCTGTTGTAAGCGCAGATGGAAGAGCCCTTTACTTCAGCCGCGCGCCGGTTCCCCTNGCTCTCCTGGCTTCCTCTGAAGAAGGCGCTGGGCCGGTCGACTGGCTGCAGCACATCGGGATCTATGCCTACACCCGGGAGTTCCTTCTCTGCTTCGCGGGGCTCGAACCGACGGCGCTCGAGCGGCGCGAAAAACTCGAGCAGCTGCGGGCGCTTGAGAATGGCTACACCATCAGAATTGGAAAAGCGCAGGGACAGCATCTGGGAATTGATACTGAAGAAGAGTACACTCGTTTCGTCGAAGAGGAGAAGCGGAGGAAAGAAGGCGGCTCGATCTCGGAAGGGTCGTGATGTGAGTGATTGGTTGGTGGTGTCAGAAGAAGTTTTGAGGGCCGGTATGGTTTTAAGTTGCCGCCGGCAAGAGTGATTTAATGACTAAGTATATATTTGTTACTGGAGGGGTGGTTTCCTCGCTGGGTAAGGGGCTTACCTCTGCCGCCATCGGTCTCCTTCTGGAGAGCCATGGCTTCAAGGTCGCCCTCCAGAAGCTGGATCCTTATCTCAACGTCGATCCCGGAACCATGAGTCCGTACCAGCACGGTGAGGTCTATGTTACAGACGATGGGACCGAGACGGACCTGGACCTTGGCCACTATGAGCGTTTTACCAGGGCCAAGTTGACCAGGGACTCCAACTACACCACGGGCAAGATCTACAACACGGTGATCTCCAAGGAGCGGCGCGGAGACTATCTCGGATCTACGGTGCAGGTGATTCCCCATATCACCGATGAGATCAAGAGATGTATTGGGAANATGGATGACGGCGAGGCCGATGTCATCATCAGCGAGCTCGGCGGAACGGTCGGTGATATCGAGGGGCAGCCCTTCCTCGAGGCGATCCGGCAGTTCGGGCTCGAGAAGGGACGTGAGAACGTCATGTTCATCCACCTCACGCTGCTTCCCTACCTCAGCGCCTCGGGCGAGGTCAAGACCAAGCCGACCCAGCATTCGGTGGGCAAGCTTCGAGAGATCGGTATTCTTCCCGACATCCTGGTCTGCAGGACCGAGAAGGAGATGGAGGATGACCATCGCCGGAAGATTGCCCTGTTCTGTAACGTGCCGGTAGACGCGGTGATCGAGGAGCGCGATGTGGACCACTCGATCTACGAGGTTCCGATGGTTCTCAGGGAGCAGAAGCTCGACAGCCAGATCCTCAGCCACCTGCAATTGCCGGAGGGTTCTGGAGACCTGGCCGAGTGGAAGGAGATGGTCGATACCGTCTGTAACCTGACCAAGACGACCGAGGTGACCGTTGTCGGGAAGTACATCGAATTGACCGACGCCTACAAGTCCATCTACGAGGCGCTCACCCATGCCGGAATCGCGCACAATGTCGACGTCAAGTTCCGCAAGGTAAGCTCCGAGGCGGTTGAGAAGGAGGGGGTCGAGGCTCTGCTGGGGGGTTCGCAGGCGATTCTCGTACCGGGAGGCTTCGGCGACAGGGGGATCGAGGGCAAGATCAGCGCGATTCGTTACGCCCGGGAAAATTCCATTCCCTTCTTCGGGATCTGCCTCGGGATGCAGTGCGCCTGCATAGAGTTCGGCCGCAACATCATGGGGCTCGAGGGAGCCCATTCGAGTGAATTCGACAAGGATA
The DNA here is from genome assembly GCA_002708465.1 of Planctomycetota bacterium. The sequence continues at coordinate 8,804 of PAOC01000003.1, read as the reverse complement.
CGCCACACCCGGTCATCGACCTGATGGCGGATCAGAACGATGTTACCGAGAAGGGCGGTACCATGCGGCTGGGAGCCTATCCCTGTGATCTGGCCGNTGGGACGATTNCCANGAATGCCTACGGNGANGACCTGATCCATGAGCGGCACCGTCACAGGTACGAGTTCAACAATTCCTATCGTCAGCAGTTTGAAGATGCGGGCGGGGTTTTCTCCGGTCTGTCTCCCGATGGGAATCTGGTCGAGATATTTGAATTGCCCGACCATCCGTGGTTTGTTTCCTGTCAATTCCATCCGGAGTTCCAGTCACGGCCGGTTTCGGCNCACCCGCTCTTCAGGGATTTTNTAAGGGCGAGCCTGGTCTGTTCGGGAGCCCTGGAGAATGATAGCTCGGCTGAGAAGCTGAAGACCGATTGAGGCAAAAATGACCGACGAAGAAAAAAACGAAGACCCCAAGATCTTTGTAGACGAGGACTGGAAGCAGAAGGCCGAGGCTGAAAAGAAGGCNCTCGAAGAGGAGATCGCCAGCCAGGCTGAGGAATCCGCCGAGGCTCCNGCTGAGGGCGCTCCTGCTGAGGGTGAGTACGACCTGCCGCCNGCGTCTTTTCCCAGCCTGCTGCAGGAGTTNTCGACCCGCGCGCTCGTTTCCCTGGGAATGATTCAGAANCCGTTTTCCGGTGAGGCCCAGGTTGATCTGAAGGCTGCCGCCTACTCGATTGATATGNTGGCGATCCTNCAGGAAAAGACCGAGGGTAATCTCGAAGAGANCGAGAGCNCCTACCTTGGCCANCTCATAGCNCAGCTCCGCGAAGCCTTCCTCAAGGTGTCCGCGGCGGGGGGGGGCGCCGAAGAGGGCGCCGACGAAGGCGCCGCTTCCGCAGGCGAGAGTCCCGCGGANCCCGCTCCGGAGGAGGAAGCTGCTGCTCCCGCTGAAGAAACCGACTCTGAAAAAGGCGACGCCTGAGCCCCCGCTCAGGTGGGGATCTGGTCGAAGAGCGTGAGCCCCAGCGCTCCAAACAGCATGATCGGGAACCAGGCCGCCAGGGTTGGCGAGAAGTAGTTGCCGTCGATAGCGATGCTGGCGCAGACCGAGGTCACCAGGTAGAAGGCGGCGCCGATGAGAAAGCTCGCCACCAGNCCCAGGAAGATGCTNCGGTTCTCGAGCTTCAGGACGAAGGGCAGTCCGAGGAAGAGCAGGAGGATGTGGGCGAGGGGAAAGGCGAAGTGGTGGTGCAGCTTGACGGCCAGGTGGCGATGGTAGTCCTGTCGCTTGAACTGTGACTGGAGCTGTTTCCAGGAGAGGTAGGAGATCTCCCTGTTGCTGGCCTCGAGGTCAATCGGGCGGAGCGTCGTCTCGAGCTTCATCCTGGGGAAGATTTTTTTCAGTCGCTCGAAGTTCTTGCGGCCTTCGTTCAGCACCAGCTCTCCTTCCATGTTCCAGTTCTGAATCGACCCATCGTAGAGAGTCCAGTGCCCTTCCTCTGATCCGGGTGGGCCGGTCTGGACCCATTCCATCCGGTTGGCGTCGATCTGCCGCTTGGCCTTCGCATTGGCATGGCGCTCGAGGATCTTGACCATCCGCCCGAGTTGGGAGGTGGTTGAGTATTGTCCGACCTCGATCTTCAGCCCGTGTTTGCTGTCGTAATAGGCCTCCGGCTCGAGGAGCTTCGATCTCGAGATAGCCAGGGCGGTTCGGATCGAATCCCGGTGGTTCGGCAGGACGACCTCCTGGAGGTAGAAGGTGAGTCCAATCAGGAGGAAGGAGATCACGAAAACCGGGAGGAGCAGGCGGTAGACGCTCATGCCATTGGTTTTCAGCGCCTGGATCTCGTTGTTACGGTTGAGCAGCGTTACGGTGAAGAGACCTGCCGCGGATGTCAGGATGGGCCCCATGAAGTTGGTAAATACCGTGGGAATCATCGCCAGGTTGTAGTTCAGCAGGGTGGCGAAGATGTTGCCTTCCTCTCGCATGAAGCGGTCGAACTTGAAGCTGAATTCGATGGCTACGAAGAAGCCGGCAAAGATGATGAAGCAGGCGACGTAGGCTGAGAGAAAGAGCCGTGTGACGTAGAGGTCGACGGTCTTGATCCTCATCCGGCCAAGGCCCGCCATGCGTGGTTTCTTCTGCTCGCTCATTTACGGACAACCTTCTGGAGAAACACGGCAGTGACCAGGAGCAGGGCGGCGTTCGGTATNGCCAGGGCGAGGANCGGCTGTATGTCAGCGCTCCTGGCCAGGTAGGTTCCGACCATGAGNAGCGGATAAAAGNTCACCAGCACGATGANCGTGCTCATGAAAAAAGGGACCAGCCGGCTGGTGAAGCTTGCCATGAANCAGAGGGCCGCTCCCAGCAGCGGGAAGGTCAGNCCGGAGAGCGAGAAGGCGTTNCTCCGGTGNCGCTCTCCGAGGGCAAGCCNGAGNNNTCNCTCNAGCCGCTGNCTGCTTGCCNNNGCCGANGGCGATTNGTTTTTCTATCTCATCGATCNGGCTGTTGAGTNCCGGGTTCGGCAGATCCTTCAGCTTTCTCCGCCTGCTCTGGAACGAGAGAGGGATGGTGATGCTCTCCGAGATTGAAAATTTCTGGATAAAACTGTCCTTGCCTGACTTCGTGCCGCTGATGTGTTCGGGTACCAGGATCTCGACCCCCCTGAGGTGGAGGTTCACGCCGCGCTGGTCCGGGGTAATCTCGATGCGGCCCTCTACCGCGAGCAGCGTGACGGTCTCTGGGAGCTGCTGGGGGAGTTGGTTGCGCACCTGCGGAACAAAGGTCGACTGGAGGTCGCGATGCATATCAATCTGCACCCGCTTGAGACCGGTCCCGTTGTATTGTCCGACGAAGAGGCTTCCGCTTCCTTCCGGAAGAAGGATCGTCCGGTTCACTCCAGAGCCGAGGCTCTCGAGCTGGCGGATGATGTACTGCTGCAGGTTGTTCTTTTCAAAGTGGATCTCGGGGATGATCCAGCCGTTGAGGTAATAGCCGAGGCCTCCGCAAGCCATGGCCAGCACCAGCACCGGNCCGAACATCTGCAGGTGGGAGGCGCCGTGATAGCGGATCGCGGCGACCTCGAGGTCAGCGGTCATCCTGCCGTAGGCGAGGGTGACTCCCGCGAGGAGAGCCAGCGGCAGGGAGAAGAACAGGGGATAGGCGAAGGTCTTGATGAGGAAAGGCCAGATGAAGGCGAATTGTATCCCGCTTCGAATGGTCTGGAAGGTGACCATCGCGCAGTAGAGCAACGAGATCAGGAGTATGCACAATATGACGGTGCGGATGGCCTCCATGCCGACATACTTGCCAATGGTCCAGGGTACTCGCCGCCGACGTACCCTCCAGTCCTCCCGGCCGTACTGGGAGAATGGAGCGGTTATCGGTTCAGCCAGTCCGGGCTCCGCCTCGAGCGTCACCTCGGTGGAATGCGCTTCCACATCGACTCCTCTAGCTCTCTCTTCACTTTACGCTGAGCCGCCGCAGGCAGGACTCTTCACTTCTTCGTCGCATGTTACATTTCCGGCAGGTAAAAGGCAATCAGTGAGCTAGCGGCTGGTCGTTCGCCCTCTCTACTGTTACGATTCCTCCTTGAGTCGTTTGACAGGTACGTGAAGGCCATAGAACAGGGATATTTAAGATCAGATGACGAGCCAACTGCCTTTCAATGAAGGCGAGGGGTCGATTCTTCCGGAGCACCTTACCGTTCCCGGAGAAACCGGTGGAAGAGGCTGCTTTTTCTGGGGCTGCATGATCCTGGTGCTGCTTTTTGTCCTGGCGGTTGTCGGAACAGGCGGCTGCGTCTACATGGTCAAAAACGAGATCGATAGCCTCTTCGAGGATGAGGGGGTCGTTTTCGAGGAGATTCCGGAATTGGAGGTGAGGCTCGATGGGATCAGGGATCGTATCGCTCTGTTTCGTCAGGCTCCTTCCGATGGCGGCGATGACAAGCCCCTGCTGGTTCTCGGAGCCGATGAGCTGAATATCCTGGTGCGAGGTCATCAGGAGCCCGTTGTCGCCGACCTGGCGCGATTTCTGCGCCTGGGCATCACGGATTCTACCCTGGAGGCAGAGGTCAGCTTTCCGATGGACCGGGGCGCCACCTATCTCGATAAGGCCATCGAGCGTCAACCAGGTCGCAAGGGGGTCGAGGAACTGCAGTTTATGCGGTTCCTGGTTGGCTTTTTTGAGGGGCGCTTCTTCAATGCCGCCGTCGAGCTGGGCCTGGAGGTGCGGCAGGAGAAGGTTATGGCGAAGATCCTGAAGGTGAAGCTGGCCAACGGAGTCGAGTTTGGCGAGGCGGAGTTGCGCCGCGGCGACCAGGAAAACAAGCTCGAAGAGCTTGAGGAGGAGATGGGCCGGACCTTCGAGGATATCTTTTTTGGAGACGCACCGGGCCGCAAGCGACTTGGTGTCCGTGATGGGAAGCTGTTCCTTCGGAGGCTTCCCTGAGCTTCGGCATCCGGGCNNCGAGGTCAGTAGCCGGCGGCGGCCGAGTCGGGTCTTCTGCGGTCGCAGCCGGCCTCGAGCTTTCCATCTTCACCTACGGAGATTGCCATGGCGGAGCCCTGGGAGCCTCCGCGTTGTTCGACGGCGTGCCCCATCTTTTCGAGTGCCAGGCGGGTAGCGGCGGTGATGGCCCCGGCCTCCACCAGGAGCTTGTCGGGAAGCCATTGATGATGGAACCGGGGTGAATCTACGGCATCCTGTATGGGCAGGCCGTGGACCAGGTGGTTGATGATGATGCCCAGCACGGTGTTGATGATCGTGCGTCCTCCAGGCGAGCCAACGACGAGGACGGGTGCCCCCGCTTTTGCCACGATGGTCGGTGACATGCTCGAGAGCATTCGCTTCCCGGGGGCCACCAGGTTTGGCTTCGTTCCGATCAGTCCCTTCTCAGTGGTGAGGCCAGCGCGCGGATTGAAGTCGCCCATCTCGTTGTTGAGCAGGAAGCCGGCTCCAGGCACAACGATGCGCGAGCCATAGCTGTATTCCAGGGTCGTGGTGAGCGCGACTGACATTCGCCGCGAGTCGACGACGCTGAGGTGGGTCGTCTCAGACCCCTTGACGGGCCAGGTGAAGGTGGTGGGGGAGGATCGGGAGGCCTTCCGGGGATGGATTGTCGCAGAGAGACTCCGGGCGTATTTCTTCGAGGTGAGCTTTTCTACGGGAACCGGGACGAAGTCGGTGTCAGCCAGGTGCCGTGCGCGGTCGGCGTAGGCTCTCCTCATTGCCTCGGTGAGCAGGTGAACCTCTTGCGGTGAACGGAAGGAGGTTTTATCGATACCGTTGTGTTCCAGGAGGTTGAGCATCTCCACGAGGGCCACTCCGCCTGAGCTTGGCGGGGGCATGGAGATGATGTCGTAGCCGCGGAAGGTTCCGCGCATCGGCTTGCGCTCTATGGCCCTGTAATTCCGCAGATCTTCGAGGTTGATCAGGCCGCCACCCCGGCGCATCTCCGCTACGAGAAGCTCGGCGGTTTTTCCCTGGTAGAAGCCGGCCGCTCCCCGGTCGCGAATTCGTTCGAGAGTTTCAGCAAGCTCCTTCTGCTNCAGGACGTCTCCCGCCNGGTAGGCTTCACCCTCCCTGGAGAATTGCGCCAGGGTCGCCGGGTACCGGCTGAATCCCTTGAGGCGNCCGGCGAGGTCGGCNGCCAGTCCGGGGCTCACCTTGAAGCCCCNNGNGGCGAGCNGGACCGCGGGCTCGACAAGCTCCCTCCAGGGGAGCTTTCCGAGGCGCTGATGCGCGAGNTGNAGGCCGGCNACGGAGCCGGGGACACCGACAGCGAGATGGCTGAAGTGATGTCGAGCGGAATCGTATTTTCCATNCTTGTCGAGGAACATGTCCGGGCGNGAGGCCGNGGGCGCGCGCTCGCGGAAATCGAAGGTNGTCGACGTNCCATCANCNAGCATCACGACCATGAAGCCGCCNCCGCCAANGTTTCCCGCGGCGGGATGGGTTACGGCGAGCGCGAAGGCGGTGGCGATCGCGGCATCGACGGCGTTTCCTCCTTTGCGCAGGATNGNGAGNCCTGCCTNCGAGGCGNGGAGCTCCTGGCTGACCACCANNCCGTTTTCAACCCGGTAGGNGGTTGCCTGNCTCCGGTCCTCCCGGGCGCAGGCNGTGCTGGAGAGCAGCNGGAGAAAGGCTGCCAGNTTGAGGNTCNTTTTCATGGCTCGGTCCGGGGTTGCGGCGGCNGGNAGCCCGCCCATTTGCGCATCAGATTACAGGAAATCGCCGATGATTTCTCTTAATTCAAGNCGCGCGCGATGCACNCGGGTCTTCACTGTTCCAAGGGTCAGNCNCTCTTCATCCGCTATCGCCTGGTAGGACTNGCCCAGTATGTCCCGGAGGATGATNATCCTGCGNGCCCGGTCATCCAGCGACTGGATCGCNTCCTCGATGAGCTGCTGAAGCTCCTTCCGCTCAAGNAGNTNGTGCGGATCGCCGCTCGAGTCGNTCAGNTCGAGGNCGCCCTGGTCTTCTTTNTCGCTGGCGGCGCTGATGGAGATGGTGGCCGTGGTNCCTGANCGTTTGATGGCCTGGCGGTGAGCATGAAAGGATCTCGCGGTGTTGAGGGTGATGCGNAGGAGCCANGTACGGAANGACGCCTTGCCCTTGAAGCCNTCGAGCGAACGGTAGGCCTTGAGGAATGATTCCTGCGCGACCTCCAGCGCGTCTTCCTGGTGNCCGAGATAGTAGGCCGCCGCNTTGATCACGCCCTGNTGATGCCTGCGGACNANCTGGTCAAAGGCCTCGCGGTCTCCCCTGGAGGCGGCCTCCACATACCANTCGTCGGGNCGGTGGACNNCGGTCTCCACCTCCATGACAATGGGTTTTTCTTCAACTGTCATTATCCGNCTCTCCAGCGCAGCAGGGCGATTGCGACNGCGAGCATTCTATTCTTCCCGCNGTGACAGGAAAACCTTCATTAAAGGAGTCTTCTACCAAGAAGACGCTCGACTAATGCCCTTCNTAGGGAAAAAATGTTCTCGATNTCGATTAANGGTAAGTTNTTTCTCCGTCTGCAACCCTTGATATGGAGCCGAGCATTTGCATTTTCGCCACCTGCTGGTATTGCTGGCCGNGCTGCAGCCCTCTTGCTCAGCAGTTTCGATGCGCCAGGATGACATCCTTAACCGGTCCCGTGANCTGAANCAGAAGCTCACGGTTCTCGATACCCATCTCGACACGCCCTCGCGGGCGCTCAATCTTCCGGANTGGGNTCTGCATGAAAAAAGCGAGGAGACCCTCGTCGATCTCCCTCGAATGCGCGCCGCGGGCATGAACGCTCCGTTCATGGTNGTCTATACCTCGCCCTCGCTGAAGGGCCAGGACGCGCTTGTTCACGCCCTGGCGCTCAGNGATGTGATCAGCGGNTGGGTTGAAGATTATCCGCGGGAGCTGTCGCTTGCCCGGGCCGCNTCGGATGTGCCGGCNGCCAAGCGCGCCGGCAAGATCTCGGTGGTGATGTGCATGGAGAACAGCTCTCCCNTTCTCGAAGGACGNCTCGACCTGGTGCGGACCTTCTACCGCCTGGGNGTNCGCTATATGAGCCTCTGTCATTTCNAGAACAANCATCTCTGCGACTCCTCCACCGACGACCCNCTTCATGGCGGCGTCAGCAAGTTCGGGGANGAGGTTATNGCNGAGGCCAACCGCCTGGGGATCATGCTCGATGTTTCTCATATNTCGGACGATGCGGTACGCGANCACCTGCGTCTCAGCAAGGCTCCCATCATTGCCAGCCACTCAAACGTTCGCAAGCTCTGCGACCNCCCTCGGAATCTGACCGATGAGCTCATCCGCGGGATTGCCAGGGGGGGCGGCGTGATCCAGCTGAATTTCGCGGCGCAGTACGTATCCGCGGATTACCTGGTGAAATACAACGAGCGGAAGGCTCTCCTGGAGCTCAAGGAGAAGGAGATTGACGAACGCCTCGCGGGTCAGGAGGAAAAAGCCAAGGCTGAAAAAGAGAAGCTGTCCGCGAGCATTCCGCGGCCTCCTCCTCCTCCGCTGGAGGACTGGTTCGAACATGTCGATTATATCGCAAACCTCGTCGGCAAGGATTTCGTAGGGCTCGGGAGCGATTTCGACGGCATCGGCGCCTGGCCGGGCGAGTTGAAGGACATCACCTCGATCGATCTCATCACCGCGGGGCTCCTCAAGAGGGGCTGGAGCGAGAAGGAGCTCGTGGGATTCTACAGCGGTAACCTGCTGCGGGTCTGGAGGAAGGTCGAGGAGGTCGCCGGGCGCTGACGCCCGGCCCGGCTCGGCTCCTGTCCTATTCGAGTCCCTTTTCGGCGAGCCAGCGCTCGGCATCGAGCGCCGCGGCGCAGCCGGTTCCCGCCGCCGTGATCGCCTGCCGGTAGATCTTGTCGACCACATCGCCGCAGGCGAAGACACCATCGACCGAGGTGTCGGTGCGGCCCGGGTTGACGACGACATAGCCCTGTTCGTCGGTGTCGAGCTGTCCCGAGAGAAAACCCGTGTTCGGGTCGTGCCCTATGGCGTAGAAGATTCCGCCGCAGGAAATGGTGCTCTCCTCTCCGGTTTTTACGTTACTGATCCTCGCTCCGGTAACCAGGTCTTCACCCTCGGCATCGACCAGGGCGCTGTCCCAGACGATCTCAATCTTGTCGTTTGACAGCGCGCGCTCCTGCATGATCTTGCTGGCTCGCAGCTCGTCGCGACGGTGAATCATGTACACCTTGCTGGCGAATTTGGTGAGGAAGGTGGCCTCCTCTACCGCTGAGTCGCCGCCGCCTATGACGACGAGCTCCTTGTCCCTGAAGATGGGGAGGGCTCCATCGCATACCGCG
>PAOC01000030.1 GCA_002708465.1 Planctomycetota bacterium | reverse complement strand
TATTTGACTAATACTTTCTCAACATGCCTAAGCTTCACAAGTGCCCGTATTCATCAGGTTTTCCTCATGATGTTTTACGTGAGTATAGTTTGCTGCGTCGCAGCAAACACAAATATCCAATGACCAGAGTCGGATTTCCGGTGAAAAAAATTTGAATCTTTTTTGAAATAAGTTTCGAAGTTTAGCTCAGTTCGGGGCAGGACACTGAAGTATTTGTCTGCCCCGAACCTTGAACTTTACGCTACAGACCGGCCAGTAGCGCCATAAACATGACAACGGCCAGAACCTGAATTTCGCCATAACGATCGACCACATTCGTAGTAGATTCCCCCGACTCATCAATGCCGAGAACCTCAATGGCTTCCTGCTCGGAGTCGAGCTCGACATGCTGGAGCCCGGGGCGAAGATCACCCGGGTCGCTCAGAATTCGCCCGCCGCGAGAGAAGGTCTGCAGCCCGGCGACCTCATCACTGGCGCAGCCGGGCGGAAAATAACCAGCGGGTTCGAGTTTCATCTGACCCTCATGGACAGAGCCGCCGGCGAGGAGTTTCCGATCTCCATATTGAGAGGAAAAAAAAGCGAGGCCGTCCTTCTGAAGCTGGCCCCATTGCTTTCGGTCATCGCGCTGGAGAAACCGCCTGGAGAGCCCGGCGGCCTCGACCTCGATGTCTACGAGGGCAACTGGAGCAGCCTTCCCGATTTCGACAAGCTGAAGGCGNNNGGAANCGGAAGAGCCGNCTCCCTCTCCATACCCGCGGGTCTCGCCGGTAAAGAGTATTTCGGATTGCGCTTTCGCGGCTTTGTCAGGATCCCGAAAGATGGAATCTATACCTTCTACGCGGGCTCTGACGATGGGAGCAGNATCCTGGTCGGAGACAGGCTCCTTGTTCAAAACGACGGACTGCACGCCTACTCAGAAGCCTCCGGGACCATCAAGCTGAAAGCCGGCTTCTATCCGTTTACGGCCAACTTCTTCGAGNNCACAGGCGATGAAAAATTCGCGGTCTCATGGGAGGGTCCCGACATCAAGAAACAGGCTCTGCCCGCCACCGTCCTCTTTACAAAAAAAACTACCGAGAAAAAGAATAAGGCNCCTGTAGNCCCGTGCCAGCCCGCGGGNAAATGAAACAAGGGCAGGGCTCTCATCTCTTCAAGCAGGCTCCANAAGCGAATGAAAATCCATGTTCTCGAGCGAGANNTCCTGCTGCCTCGTTCACCTGCGGAAATCTTTCCCTTTTTCTCCCGGGCGGAGAACCTGGACGAGCTGACTCCCCCCTGGCTTCATTTCAACATTCTCACCGAGCTGCCGATTGAAATGAAGGAGGGNACCTTCATCGACTACAAGCTGCGCATCGGGATGCTTCCGATCCGGTGGCGCTCGAAGATCACAGCATGGGAGCCCCCGCACAGGTTTGTCGACGAGCAGGTGAAGGGGCCCTATCGAAGATGGGTTCACGAGCACGCCTTCATCGAACACGAAAGAGGGACCCTCGCCCGCGACCGGATCGAATACGCCGTGCTGGGCGGGGCCATCATCAATCGGCTCCTGGTGAAGCGCGACGTCGAGAAAATATTCAGCTATCGCCACCACAGGCTTAAAGAAATTTTCCCTCCCCCGGATGTAGAATGAATCGGCGGCCGGGACCCGGTAAATATGGAATTGACGGGCCGGCTGGTGGAAAATCGTGCGGTCAGCCTGGCTCGATCCAGGCGCCCTGGAAACTTACCTGCCTGCAATAGAGAGCACCACATGAACGACCCAGAGATGCGAATTCCGGCCCTTCTCCTGGTCGCCTGGTGCCTGCTGCCCGCAGAATCCCGGGCCGAGTCGCCGGCGAAACGAATCGACTTCAACCGTGACATTCGCCCGATTCTCTCCAACAACTGCTATCCCTGCCACGGACCGGATGAGAAAAAGCGCAAGGCGGACCTGCGTCTCGATCTGAAGGACGGACTCTACTCCGACCACGATGGATCCCGACCCGTCGTCGGGGGCAAGCCTGGCGAGAGCGAGCTCTACAAGAGGATCACCGCACAGAAGTCCCGGGAGCGAATGCCGCCGCCAAAGTNCAAGCTCCAGCTGAAAAAAAATGAGGTGGAGNTGATCCGCTCCTGGATTGAACAGGGAGGCGCCTGGAGTGGACATTGGTCTTTCCGGTCGCTCGAGAAGACCCCCATCCCAGACCTGGCTGAGTCAGCCGGAGCGCGCAACGCCATCGACAACTTTATCCGCAGCAGACTGCGGGAGGAGGGACTGAAGCCCGCGCCCGAGGCCAGCCGGGAAAAGCTGATCCGCAGACTTACCCTTGACCTGACCGGGCTCCCCCCCACTCTCTCCGAAATTGACGCCTTCATCGAAGACGATCATCCAGAAGCCTATGAGAAGCTGGTCGACCGGCTCCTCTCATCAGCATCCTATGGCGAGAGGATGACCTCGGACTGGCTCGATGTCGCCCGCTACTCGGACACCTACGGCTACCAGGTGGACCGGGACCGATTCGTGTGGCCGTGGAGGGACTGGGTGGTGAATGCCTTCAATGAGGGCATCTCCTACGATCGCTTCCTCGAGCTCCAGCTGGCAGGAGACCTGCTCCCAGGGGCAGGAGACGAAGAGATTCTCCCCACGACCTTCAACCGTCTCCATTCCCAGAAGGTCGAGGGCGGCAGCACGCCCGAAGAATTCCGGGTTGAATACGTCGCTGACCGGACCCACACCTTCGCCACCGCGTTCCTCGGGTTGACCTTCGAATGCGCGCGCTGCCACGATCACAAATACGATCCCCTGACCCAGCGNGAGTATTACAAGCTCTTCGCCTTNTTCAACAACATCGACGAGTTCGGNCTCTACGCCTATTTCACGGGCTCTGTGCCAACCCCGACCCTCCTTTACGCGCCGAAGGCCCACAAACAGAAGATCGCGGATGCCGCCGAGAAGATCACCCGCGCGGAGGAAGAGCTTGCGAAGCTCCCCGCTACAAGGAAGCCGGATTTCGAAAAATGGCTCGCCTCCAGACCGGCTGAGCCGGCCATCCCCGGACGAATCGAGCACCAGGACTTCGAGGGGCACAAAGGCGGCGCCAACGCCAGCATACCCGGGGTCGTGGGCAAGGCGATCCGGCTCAGTGGAGATGACGAGTACCACCTCAAGCAGGGCAACTTCAAACGTTCAGCCCCCTTCTCGCTCGCTCTCTGGATGAAGACCCCGGAGATCAAGGACCGGGCTATTGTATTTCATCGTTCGCAGGCCTGGACGGACGCTGGCAGCCGCGGCTACCAGCTGCTTATCGAGAAAGGAAAGCTGAGCTTCTCCCTGATCCATTTCTGGCCAGGCAACGCCCTGCGCATCCGCACCCGGGNTCCCTTCGCGGTGAACAAGTGGGTCCATGTCGCNATCACCTACGATGGATCCAGCCGGGCNGATGGCGCNCGGCTCTTCCTCGATGGCGTNCCCGCTGACTGCGAGNTCGTGCGCGACAATCTCTTTAAAAACATCAGCGGCGGAGGACGCAAGAGCATCACCATCGGCGCCCGCTTCCGGGACAAGGGTTTTTCCGGGGGAGAGCTCGACGAATTCCAGGTCTTCAACCGGCAGCTCTCAGCACTTGAGATCGCCCAGGTACATGATGGCAAGAGCCTCCGGGATGCCCTCGCAAAATCGAGAGCCTCTCTCGACGCCAGGCTGGTTGGAAAGCTCCGCGAGTACTACCTCCACACAGCGGATGACGCCTGGAAGAAGGGGCTGGAACAGGTCCGCTCCCTGCGAGAGGCTCACAATAACATTATCAACGGCACCACCGAGATCATGGTCATGCGAGAGACCGGCAAGGTGCGCCAGACCCACCTGCTGGTCCGGGGAGCCTACGATAAGCCAGGAGCTCCCGTGGAAGCCGGAACGCCAGCCATCCTCCCCGCCATGAAGCAGCAAGGCGCAGCCAACCGTCTCGGACTCGCCCGCTGGCTAACGGCGCCCGAGCACCCGCTGACATCGAGGGTGATGATCAATCGTCTCTGGCAAATGTGCTTTGGCCGCGGCCTGGTCAGAACCACCGAGGACTTCGGCAGCCAGGGGCAATCTCCCAGTCACCCGGGCCTGCTCGACTGGCTCTCGCTGCGTTTCATCGACAGCGGCTGGGACATTCGAGAGTCGCTGCGAACCATCGTGACCTCTGCGACCTACCGCCAGGACTCGAAAAGCTCCCCGGCACTGGCCGAGAAAGATCCTGAGAACATCCTCCTGGCCAGAGGGCGTCGCTACCGACTCCCCGCGGAGGTTATCCGCGACAACGCCCTCTCCTCCAGCGGGCTCCTTGTACGAAAGATCGGCGGTGCCCCGGTGCGCCCCTACGAGGTCGCGGTATCCTTCAAGCCTCTGAAGCGGGACAAGGGAGAGGGGCTCTACCGCCGCAGCCTCTACACCTTCTGGAAACGCACGGCCCCGGCGCCGGTCATGATGTCCCTGGATGCCTCCAAGCGCGAGGTCTGCACTGTGAGGCGGGAGAGAACCTCCTCGCCCCTGCAGGCTCTGGTGCTGATGAACGACCCGCAGCTCGTAGAGGCGGCAAGGATCCTCGGGCAGCGGCTCCTGAAAAAACACGCNGAGAACAGCGCCGCCATGCTTGGTGAAATGTTCCGAATGCTGACAGGCCGAAAGCCGCGCGATAGCGAAAAGAAGATCCTCAACCGGCTCTACAAGGAACAGCTCGATTTTTTTCAGNCGAATCCTGAACAGGCTAAAAACTTCCTCAAAACAGGNGATGCCGCCGCGGACAAGGAGCTTGCTCCCGCTCGGCTGGCCGCCGCGGGGGCTGTCGCGAATGTTCTCTTGAACTTCGACGAAGCTGTCATGAAAAGGTAGTATGAAGACATGAAACCTGAGATCTGCACGGGCTACGATTCCTCCCTGGGCATGAGCCGGAGACGTTTCCTTGACCGCTTCGGCATGGGGCTCGGCTCCATAGCCCTCACGGACCTGCTGCGCGCGAATGAACAACGCGCCCTTGGCGGGGTTCTTCCGACCACGCACGTTCCCCCCAGGGCCAAGCGCGTCATCTACCTCTTCCAGAGCGGCGGCCCATCCCAGATGGACCTCTTCGATCACAAGCCGATGCTCAAGAAGATGCANGGCAAGGAGCTGCCGGATGAAATCCGCAAGGGACAGCGCCTGACCGCGATGAGCGGCAACCAGGCGAGCCTGCCGCTGGTCGGCAGCCCCTTCAAGTTCACCCGGCATGGACAGGGCGNCACCTGGATGAGTGACCTGCTTCCCCACACATCCCGCATCGCCGATGAGATCTGCGTCGTCAAGAGCCTCTATACCGAGGCCATCAATCACGGACCGGCGGTAACCCATCTCCAGACGGGCTCCCAATTTCCCGGCCGGCCCAGCATGGGCTCCTGGCTGAGCTACGGGCTCGGAACCGAGAACGCTGAGCTGCCATCCTTTGTCGTGCTGGTGACGAAGAACAAGGGAGGACAGCCTCTCCTGACCCGGCTATGGGGAAGCGGCTTCCTTGCATCGCGTTACCAGGGTGTCCGTTTCCGCTCCGGCAAGGACCCGGTCCTCTACCTCAACAATCCCGCCGGCATCGACAACGCGAACCGCCGCCGAATGCTCGACCGCCTGAAGGATCTTCACCAGGCCGAGCTGCAGAACAACTCCGACCCGGCGATCGAAGATCGAATCTCCCAATACGAGATGGCCTTCAAGATGCAGACCTCGATTCCGGAGGTTACCAACCTCTCGACGGAGCCTGAGTACATCTACAAGGAGTACGGAGAGGAAGCCCGAAAGCCGGGAACCTTCGCCGCCAATTGCCTCATGGCTCGTCGGCTCGCGGAGCGCGGCGTTCGCTTCATCCAGCTTTACCATCCGGGCTGGGATCAGCACGGCGGTCTGCCAAAAGGCCTGGCCGGCCAATGCAAGGAGACCGACCGGGCCTCGGCCGCCCTGGTGTTGGATCTCAAGCGCAGGGGGCTCCTCGAAGACACCCTTGTCATCTGGGGCGGTGAGTTCGGACGCACCAACTACTGCCAGGGAAAGCTCTCCGGCAACTTCGGCCGCGACCACCATCCAAGGTGTTTCTCGCTCTGGATGGCCGGCGGCGGCGTGCGGGGAGGAACGAGCTACGGCGAAACCGACCCGTTCTGCTACAACATCGCTGCAGACCCGGTACACGTTCATGATTTCCACGCGACGATCCTGAACCTGCTGGGAGTTGATCACGAAAAACTGACCTTCAAGTACCAGGGGCGTAACTTCCGCCTCACAGATGTCCATGGAAAGGTCATCAAGGGGATCCTGGCCTGATACCGGCAAGTAGAAACCTTGCCGTGATCGCCCCCGCCGGCGAGAGAGACAAGCGGGGGATCATTTCCAGCCTGCTACACTCCCCTGCGACTGTGGAACCCGAACGCCCAACGGGATATCCTATAGCCCTGACAGTATTCATACCCAGGCGAATCAACAACCGCAGGAGTCACGAACATGACCCGGTACGCCATTTTCATTCTCACAATATTCCTGGCCGGTTTGAGCGCCGGCTGCGCGAGCTCTCCCGCGGGCAAAACAGCCATGCTTGAACTGCATACCCGCTCCATGGAGCGGACTCCCGGCACGAAANAGAAAGACGNCAGCTACAGGCCTGTCCTCAAGANAGTCCAATGGGCTCCTGAAANAACGGCGCTGGTGATCTGCGATATGTGGGACCGCCACTGGTGCAAGGGCGCNGAGGCGAGGGTGGCNGAGATGGCCCCGGAGATGAACCAGCTGGCTGAAACCGCCAGGAGCCTGGGANTCCAGATCATTCATGCCCCGAGCACCTGCGTTGATTTCTACAAGGACACCCCGCAGCGCAAACGCGCCNTAGCCTCGGCTTTTTCCAGCGCCCCGGTAGAGCTTTCCAAGAAAGAGCGCTGGGGGACGGCCTGGTGCTGGCCCCAGGATGAACGCGAGCCGGCCATGCCGATCGATGACTCCGACATGGGCTGCGANTGCGAAAAGAAGTGCGAGATCGTCCCTCCCTGGACNCGCCAGATCAAGACCATCGACATCAGGGAACCCGACGCCATCACCGACAACGGGCAGGAGNCCTACAACCTGCTGANCGAAAANGGAATCGACAACGTGATCCTGATGGGCGTNCATCTCAATATGTGCGTNNTNGGCAGACCNTTCGCNATCCGNCAGATGGTCAACGTAGGAAANAACGTTCTGCTCATTCGCGACATGACCGATACGATGTACAACTCCCAGAAGANNCCCTTTGTGAATCATTTNCGGGGTACGGACCTGGTTGTCNANCATGTAGAAAAATACTGGTGCCCNACGATCGAAAGCACNGATTTCATGGGCGGCTCGCCCTTCCGTTTCAGGGAGGANCCCCTGAATGGNAAGAACTAACCGAGGACGCCAGAGCCNGCGCGCCCCAGACCGCCTCCCATTCAAATGAATCAACCGAGCATCCCGATCATCAAGGACCTCGTGCTTGTTGGCGGAGGGCACAGCAACATCTCCGTACTCAAGATGTTCGGCATGGACCCCATTCCGGGTGTCCGCCTGACCCTGTTGACCCGGGACGTACACACCCCCTATTCGGGAATGCTGCCTGGNTTCATCGCCGGACANTACGATTTCGATGAGGCCCACATCGACCTTGGCCCCCTGTGCAGGTTCGCCGGCGCGCGGCTCTACCACGANTCCGCTGTCGGCATCGACACGGANAATCGGAGGGTAATTTGCGCGANCCGGCCCGCGGTCCCCTACGATCTTCTCTCGGTCAATATCGGCTCAACCCCCCGGCTAACCAACATCGGAATTGCGCAAGACGAGGTGGTGCCTGTTAAGCCGATCAGCAATTTCGTAAGCCGCTGGGAAATGCTCAAGAGCAGGNTNCTCNAAGCTGACCGGCCATTTCGAATAGGCACGGTNGGAGCGGGCGCNGGCGGGGTTGAGATNACCCTCGCCATCCAGTACGCCCTGAAACANCTGCTTGGAGAGGCNGACAAGATTGAGCTTGAGCCTGAGTTTCATCTCTTTTATTCAGANCCCGAGATCCTTTCATCCCACAACTACAAGGTCAGGAAGCACTTTGAGCNGGTGCTGAAGGACAGGGGAGTACAGCTCTATCCCGGCAATCGNGTCGAATCCGTAAGCGANGGNAGATTNCNCCGAGAGGACGGCATGGAGGTGCCGCTAGATGAGATCCTCTGGGTNACAGATGCNGCCGCCCCANCNTGGCNTGGAGAGGCCGGGCTNGATGTCGACGAAGACGGCTTCGTGAAGGTCACNGATTGCCTNAACTCTCCCTCTCATAAAGACATCTTCGCCGCCGGCGATATCGCGGCCNNCATCAACCATCCGAGACCCAAGGCCGGC
Organism: Planctomycetota bacterium; assembly: GCA_002708465.1. The sequence continues at coordinate 11,588 of PAOC01000030.1, read as the reverse complement.
GTCTTCGCNGTCCGCCAGGGAATGCCGTTGGCTAAGAATCTTCGGAACGCGCTCCTGTCGAGAAAACTGAAGCCCTTCATTCCTCAGCGTATGTTCCTCAGTCTGATCAGTACGGGCGACAAGAANGCCGTAGCCTCAAAGGGTGAATGGTGCATCCACGGCGGNCTGGTNTGGAGGATAAAGGANCTGATCGACCGGCGCTTTATGAGAAAGTACAACTCNCTCCCCGCCATGACAACCCGAGCTGAGCTTGATGTTCCGGCTGGACTGGCTTCACGGGAAACGATCGAGGAGCTCTCCGCCGTGGCCATGCGCTGCGGCGGATGTGGAGCCAAGGTGGGAGCTACGGTACTCTCCCGGGTCATCGGCANGCTCGCTCCCGTTCAGCGAAAAGATGTACTCATCGGGCTCGACGCTCCCGATGACGCCGCNGTCACCAGNACGCCAAGGGGCAAGGTNCTGGTGCAGACNATTGACNCCTTCCGGGCCATCGTCGACGACCCNTACNTCTTCGGNAANATCGCCGCGAACCACAGCCTTGGNGACATCTTCGCGATGGGAGCCTCTCCTCAATCCGCCCTGGCCGTAGCCACGGTCCCCTACGGACCCGAGGAAAAGGTTGAAGACCTCCTGGAACAGATGCTGCGAGGCGCGCTGGAGATCTTTGCCGAGACCGGAACTGCCCTGGTGGGAGGCCACAGCAGCGAAGGCAGCGAGCTCTCCCTGGGCTTCTCCATCAACGGCCTGATCGATCCAGANAAAATNCTTCAAAAGAGCGGCATGCGAACCGGCGANCGCATCCTGCTGACGAAAGCTCTCGGCACAGGCACNCTCTTCGCGGCAGACATGCGCCTGGCGGCAAAGGGAAGGTGGATAGCCGGAGCCCTGGCCTCCATGCTCCAGGGTAACCAGGATGCGGCNGCCTGCNTCCATGAGCACGGGGCNACCGCCTGCACCGACGTCACCGGNTTTGGNCTTCTGGGTCACCTCGTTGAGATGACCAGGGCATCGACGGTNGATGTCGAGCTNGANCTCGATAAGATNCCNCTGCTNGAGGGAGCCNTNGAGACGGTCGCNAAGGGAATNTTCAGCACCNTGCAGCCNCAGAACCTGCGCCTGCGCCGNGCGATCGCCAACGCAGGNNAGGCCTCGGAAAGAACTCNCTACCCGCTGATCTTCGACCCCCAGACAGCCGGNGGNCTCCTTGCAAGCGTTCCCGCGNANAANGCCGACCACTGCATCGAGGCGCTCCACGANCTCGGCTACCACTGCGCCGCCGCCATCGGNGTGGTTCAGCCNCGGGGGAAACTTCCTGAGTCGGTATACCTCACACCNGGTGATTGACCGGTCGNCCGGGGNCTTTTCTTTTGACAGGATGGCTTCTNAAAGNTGAGAATCAGTCNTCNGTNCTTGNGCTTTCTTCACAAGTTTTTCCGTGGGAAATAGTTAAGTGAATNNCAGGCAGTTGCANACCCNNCCGATCCCCNGTACCCATCCGGNAAAATGGCGNCCNCTNGCTCTTGTCGCGGCCGCGCTGCTGGCGCTGTTTTCAGGCCGNGAACTGCGNGGACANANCNACGNGGCNGCCGCCATCGATGACAAGCTCCTCATCGTGCCGGTAGATGGCCTCATCGACTCGAAAAANAGCTCCAGCACCATCTCCAANGTAAAATCCTGGCTGGAGCGNGAGCCAACCATCAANTGGGTCATCTTTGAGATCAGCAGCTCAGGAGGNTCCCATGATGCCGCCATCGAGNTGGGCGACTATATCTTCAGCGAGCTCCGTAATAAGACAACNGTNGCCTTCATNCCCGATGGGGCGGAAGCCACAGGNGNAGCGGTCATACCAGCGCTGGCCTGNCGGGAAATCGCNATGGGNCCNAAATCAAGGTTGGGNGCCGGCGCGGCGGANCCAGGCTCCGTTGAAGAGCNGGAAAAGGCGNGGATGGCTGTCGAGCTGTACAGTGAACGAAGAAANCGCTCCCANCTTCTTGCCGGCCTGACGGTCATGCCAGCCAGGGAAACGGTCTATTCCCTTCGCCGTCGGGCGGCGAACCCGGCAGGTCGCTATGTCTTCTGGTACCAGGCCGACCTGAACAATTCGGACCCGGTCGAGCGGAAGNGTGAATACCACACGGCCGAAAANATTCTCGGNAGAGACGAACTGCTNACNCTGGACCAGGCGAANGCCTTTGAATACGACTGGGTCCGCTANCGCGGNATCGANTCCGGCGATGACCGCTACAAGAGCCTCCTGCTCGAGATGAACNTANTCCTGCCTGAAGAATCCGTCTTTGTCGTCGGCAGAGGAGCCATCAAGAAAAAAAATCTCAGCGGACAGGGTCTGGTTGATTTCCTGAACCACCCGCTGACCCGGTTCTTTCTCGTGCTCGGCATTATCCTCGGCATCACCATCGAGCTGAAGATGCTCGGAACCATGGTTCCCGGGACCATCGCGATACTGTGTTTTACCTTGCTCGTCAGCGGAGGTTTTTTTCCTGAGAGCGGCTCACTCGAGCCCACCACCACCTGGTTCGAGGTCGCGCTCTTTCTCGTCGGGCTCGGTCTCATCGGACTTGAGTTGGGCCTGATGCCGGGAATAGCGATCTTCGCCATAGCCGGGGCGCTCCTCTGCTTCGGCAGTCTCATCATGATCATGGTGCCCAGCACAGCCATCCCCGGCGGGGAGCAGCTGAATCTCAAGGAGGCCTTCCTGCTGATCTCCTCCGGCCTTGGCGCGGCGGCGGCCCTGTTCTTCGCAATCCTGCGTTTCCTACCGGCCAGCGTCAGCGATGGAATCGTCAGCAAGTCGTCCATCACGGGAGTCCCCGACGCTGATACGGCTGAGGATTCCCGCAGAGAAAAGGCTCTCCTGCTAGGCAAGGCCGGGATTTGCGAATCACCGCTGCGCCCAGCAGGGATCATCTCGCTTGAGGATGGCCAGAGGCTGGACGTGGTCGCAGATGGCGAGTTCATTGAAAAAGGCGAGCGGGTGGTTATCCGGGAATACACCTCGACACGAATTGTCGTTTCACGCGTCGAAGAGACCGGCTAGACTGGAGAAAATATGGATGCCATCATCTCTGACCCCTTCTTCACCTGGCTCCTCCTGGGAATCGGAGTAGCTCTCATCTTCCTGGAGGTATTCATACCCTCAGGGGGAATCATCGGCATAGTGGCTCTCGCCGCGCTGGGCCTCGGAATCTACAGCTTCTTCCACCAGGGAAAGATGCTGCTGGGATCTATGACCGGTATCGGGGGGGCTGTCTTTGTCATCTCCATGTTCTCCTTCATGCTCAGACGGATCAGCCTGACGGAGACCCAGAATTCGGATGCCTTCACCGCGGTCGACAATAGCCTCGGCGAGATCATGGGAAGGTCCGGCGTGACAAAATCGGCTCTCCGGCCGGCAGGCGTGGCCCTGATCGATGGCAAGAGAGTTGACGTAGTCGCATCCAGCGGCTTTATCGAAAACGGAAAATTGATTAAAGTAGTAGAAACCAGTGGGAACCGGGTGGTCGTAAGAGAGCTGCCCGAGACTGAAAAACAATCACAGGAGTCAGGTAATGGATGATAATTTATTAATGATCGCCGGTCTTTTCGGGCTGCTGGTCTTCGTCTTCTTTCTTTTCTTCTTCATCAAGTTCGGCTCCCTCTGGCTGCAGGCCAGGGCCTCCGGCTGCCCCGTAGGGGTGTTTGAATTTGTCGGGATGTTCCTGCGAAAGCTCAACTCGAGGCTGATCATCGATGTCCTGGTGATGGCCCACAAGGCGGGTGTTCCCGTCTCCATCGACAAGCTCCAGGCCCATGTTCTCGCCCGCGGAAACGTAACCGCTACAGTGCGCGCCCTGGTCGCGGCCGACCGCGCCAACATCCCGCTCACCTTTGACCGCGCCGCGGCAATCGATCTCGCCGGGCGCGATGTTCTCGACGCGGTCAGGACCAGCGTCCACCCGAAGGTCATCGACTGCCCGAGCGCGGAATCGGGCAAGGCGACGGTAGATGCCGTCGCGGCCAATGGAATCCAGCTGAGGTGCAAGGCGCGGGTAACCGTCCGCACCAACATCGAGAGACTTGTCGGAGGCGCAACAGAGGAGACTGTCATCGCGCGAGTCGGCGAAGGAATCGTCTCTGGTATTGGCCAGGCTGAAAGCCACAAGACGGTCCTCGCGAATCCCCGCAAGATCTCCCAGGAGGTTCTCGATGCGGGCCTCGACGCGGGCACCGCCTACGAGATCGTCTCGATCGATATTGCCGATATCGATGTAGGGGAGAACATCGGCGCGGTGCTGATGGCCAACCAGGCCGAGGCCGAAAAACGCCGGGCGCAAGCCGAGGCGGAGGCCCAGAGAGCCCGCGCGGTCGCCCGCGGCCAGGAGATGGAAGCGCTGGGCAAGGAGAACCAGGCCAAGGTCATCCTCGCCGAGGCCGAGATCCCCCGGGCAATCGCCGGAGCCTTCAACAGCGGCAACCTTGGAATCATGGACTATTACAACCTCCGCAATATCCAGGCCGACACAGAAATGAGGAAGAGTCTCTCGAATGAAGAGGATGATGAAAACGATGGAGGCGGCATCTGATGCCGGGAAAGATCGACTGGATTCAGCTTCTCATCCTCCTGGTCGTCTTCGGAGGCGGGATTATTCGTTTCATCATGCGGAACCTCACCTCGGGCAGGAAGGTTCCGGACCGGGGTGAACGTGTTCCCCGGCCGAAGAGCCCAGCCCTCGAGATTCTTGATAAGCTTCGTCAAAACGAAGAAACTATCGCGACCAGGCAGGCGCAAGCCCCCAGCGCTTCGAAGAGCGGGGCCAGGAACCCGGAGGACGCCTACTTCGGCGATGATGGACTCGAAGGTGTCCCCGCCCTGCAAGCAAGCGAGGTCCCCGCGACCCAGCCAGTCCGCCCCCCGAAGGATGCCGCCCGGGCCGCGGGAGGTACGCAACCCGCAAAGAAGCGCCGCTCCGGCGACAGGATTCCCGACACCATACGCGACCCCCGCAAGGAGATCCTCCATCCCCACAGCATGGATATCCAGACCAGTGTCGCCCTGCCCCGCTCTTTCGAGACGCGGATTCGGCAACAGGATCTGGAGATAGGGGAAGAGCTCGCTGTACATACGAGCACCCAGTCCCGAACACGCAGAACCAGCAACCGCCGACTGCGGCTGCCTGCGGCGCTCGGCGTCGGCAACATCACCCTGCGGCAGGCTGTCATCTGCCAGGTCATACTCGGCCCGCCCAGGGCTCTCGAAACTCGTGGCGCAAAACGCTCCGGACCCTTCTCACGAAGCTAACAGACCGATTGTCGTCAGCGATGGATCTCAGCTGAAAATCGGGTCCAGCTTCTCGATGACCTGTTCGACCGTGATGGTCTCCATCGCGGCGGAGGATCTAACCCGGGTCCCCCACCTCACGTCGTCGACCCTGGCCCCACATCCGGCCTGCAGAGCCTCGGCGTAATTGTTCACGGTATGCTCGAGGCTCAGGTAGGGTCCCGAACGCAGGGGGTTGCTGGCCGCATAGAGCCCGATGACGGGGGTCCCGACTGTGGTCCCCATATGGGCTGGCCCCGTATCGGGCGCCACGAGGACGCTGGCGCGCTCAATCACCGCCAACAGCTCCTTGAGGCTGGTTTTCCCCACCAGGTTGAGCAGCCTGCTGTCAGCGGCCTTCTCGATGGCCTCGGCCAGCTCGGCCTCGGCCGTCAAGGGTCCCCCGGTAAGAACTACATCCAGGCCAAGCTTCGCGGCCGCATGATCGACGACAGCGGCGTAGCCCTCCACGCTCCAGTTGCGAATCGCCTTGCTGGCGGAAGCGTTGATCGCGAGAACCTCTCTTCCGCGGTCGAATCTCGAGGCCGCGAATTCCCGGGCGGCGGAAGGTATCGGCAGGGTCCCTTCGAGCTCCCTCTCATCGAGCCCCAGCGCCCGGGTAAATTCAAAGAAGCTGTCGAGTACATGCTGGCGCTCAACGGCCTCAACCCGGTGAGTGGTAAAGAACCGCTGGGCATCCCTGGCCCTCTCCCTGTCATAGCCCAAACGGACAGGAGCCTTGACGAAGAGACTCACGATACTGGCACGAAGGGCGACCTGCAGGTTCAGCAGGACATCGAAGCTCCGGCCTGCGAGCGCGCGGCGCAGATCAGCGAACGCCCTGAAGCGACGGCTCTTGTCAAAAACGATAAACTCGACTCCCTCGATATCCCCGACCAGTGAAGCCTCCAGCTTACCAATGATCCAGGTAATCCCGACCCCGGGCCAGTGCTTCTGAATCGTGCGGACCATCGGCACCACGTGGGTGCAATCGCCAATGGCCGAAAGCCTCAGGATACAAATGGATTTGGGTGGTTGATTGAGCGGGAGAGATGGTTTCATAGGCTCTCATTACAGGCTCTCGGGTGGAAAAAGCAATACCCGCGATGGGATAGGAGCCTAGGACAAACCGACGAACTGGTACCTGAAGTGAAAGCTATCGATGAGCTAAGGCTGCAGAGAGGCGCTGAGCAGATTGTCTACGATGGAGCCATCGAGGATATCCAACCCGAGATCTGGCCCAGGCTCTTCGATCCAGAGTTCCTCCGGGAAAGCGAGGTGGTAACCGCCACGGCTGAAGGAAGGGGCTCGGCTTATTTTTTCACCTGGGGTTCCAACAGGCTGGTCCTGCGTCACTATCTCAGGGGAGGCCTGCTGGGAAAGGTTATTTCGGACCGTTATCTTGGCGGCTCACTGGAGAGCAGTCGTCCCTACCTCGAATGGAAGCTCCTTGGAAAGCTGGTCGAACTCGGACTGCCGGCGCCCCGGCCGGCCGGAATTCGCCTCTGCGGTGGGGCCGGGTTCTACCGGGGAGACCTGCTGACCCACGAGATTGAAGACGCGAGACCGTTAGGCGCCCTTCTTCAGCAGGCTCAGCTTGAGGAGAAGAGCTGGAGGGCGGTGGGCGGCACCATCAGGAGATTCCACGATCACGGCATTCTGCACAGCGACCTCAACGCCGCCAACATCCTCATCCAGAATGAAAAGATCTTTCTCATCGACTTCGACAAGGCTGAGCTGAGAGACCCAGGATCCTGGAAGAACGCCAATCTCGAACGCCTCAAGCGCTCGCTGAAGAAGTGGCGCCGGCAGGAGGAAACCTTCCACTTCACGACAACCGACTGGCAGTCTCTCCAGGAGGGCTACAACGCAGCCTGAAAAAACCGCTCACTTCCCGAAGCAGATCACCTTGCCATCGATTGTCGAAAGATACAGGCGGCCATTCGCCGCCGCGAGGCCATCCCAGGCAGGCAACGACTTCAGCTTGACCTCGGCAAGCTTCTTTCCNCTGGCCGCGTCAACCACCCAGAGGATNCCTCCCTGCTCTCCCTGCAGCGCCTCGTTCTGCCGGAAGAGNTCCTCNGCGACCTTGGGATCCTTCTCCATGATCTTCTTGAAGGTCNCCTCCTCATCGATCAGGTCAGGCGGTCCGGCGACAAACAGCGTCTTGCCGGCCAGCGCCATGGCCCGGGCATAAAGCGGGATGTCGGTCTCCCACTTCCTCTGCACGAAGGAACCGCGCGCGGCAGGTTTCTTCCCGGCTCCTTTTCCGCCGGCAAACTGAATCCCAACCTTGAACTTCCCGTCAACAGCCTTGGCCCCGGTGATCGTTCCGTTGTTCTTGTTCCCGGAAGCGTCAACGGCATGACCATTATCAAAGGACATGGAGAGCATCAGCGCCGGGTCTGGAGTCGATCCCTTGGCGGAATGCCGCGCGGCCACCTCCTCGTCGCTGAGGGCGCGGAAGTAGACCTGCACCTCGTCAATGATGCCCTTGAAGTTGAGAGGGCTCGTGTAGTTACCCACCGCGCTCTGGTTGTCCGCCCCGATCTCGGTAGGCTGGGCAGGGTTGCCGGTCAGGGGGCCAAGAGCTCGGGCCTTCGCCACGGGTTTGCCATCGACATAGAGCCTGAGCTGCTTGTCATCTCCCAGGACACCAGCCAGGTGTACCCATTTCTTACCGACCTTGGCAGGCCCGGTNACTGTCGAGAGCTCGCTACTGGAGCGCACGCTGAACTGGGGCTTACCCTTCTGGAGCAGCAGGGCGTAGCCCTGGGACGGCCCCCCGCGGGCGATCACGACACCGTTGGGNCCGGCCGACTTCACCCAGGCNTCGACNGTNAGCGACTTGCCAGTCGGATTGAGACTCTTGCTGAGAGGGATCGTGATCATTCCCGATCCGCCGCCGCGGCGGGCGGCCTTGTTGAACAGACTCGAGGACGCCTCGCTGAGNGCCTGGGGAGGCGGCTCCCTGCTNGTTGANAAGAGCTGGTGTTCAATCGTCGTCGTCCACTTGAGGTATTGCGGCTTGCGNCCGAAGCCGTAGACATCCTTNCCGTCAGANACCAGGATNCGNCCGGCCGGCGCGTACTTNCCCGCCTGGTANTAGCCNTTGTGNCCNCCAGCGGAGCTTCGTCCATAGACCCAGTAGGCGCGGTGGAAATAGGTCTCATCCAGGTATCCCATGGGGGCGAAGAGATGGGCCGTGCTGCCGCTCTGAACCGCTCCCTGCTTCGCGGCATCGCCGGAATGCGGACCGATGCCGATGCGATTACCCGCCGTGTCGAACTGCTGTGAGCGCATATAGATGTACTGACCATCGCTTGAAAGAATGTCGACAAGCCCGGTGGACATCTGCAGGGTCTGCAGCCTGTCCTGGATATCTTTGCCTGTTCCGGGATCGCGATCATCGATGATGGTTTCCTTCACCAGCCCGCCGGAGAGATCCAGCTGAATGAATCGGAGACCCCCATCGAGGAAGTTGGAGCGGCCCGCGACACAGTAGACGAAGTCATCCTTTATCAGGACGCTGCCATGAACAGGCCATACCGACTCGAGCTGCTCAAAGGACATCAGCCTGTCGTCCCGGGGAGCGCCCCTGAATCGCCAGGCCAGCTCACCATCTTTGGCCCGCAGGCAATAGACCCAGCCATCGGCCGAGCCGAAGAGCACACGACCATTGTGAATCGTTGGAGGAGAATCTACCCGTCCACCGGCGGTGAATACCCAGCTCTGCTTGCCGGTGCGTTCATCTATGGCGTGCACCGTGTGCTGGTTGACGCGGGCGACAAATACCTTTCCACCGGCGATAACCGGGGAGGTCACCTTGCCTCCGAGCTTCAACTCCCAGGCCGGCTTGATGGCGCTTGGCACCGTGGTGTCCGAGTAGCCCGTGCGGGTCGCATTACCACGGTAGGTTGGCCAGTCGCCGGGCGAGGTCTCGCCGACGGNCACCTGTTTCCAGGCGAGCCCTCTCTCCAGGCGCCCGGCCGCGGGAACTTCCCTGGGAGCCCTCCTGCTCTCGGAGCCGGCGCCCAGGGCGTTGATGCCGTAGAGCTTGGCCTCGGGATAGCAGGCGCAATTATGCGGAGGCGCGTAGGTCAGCCCGTTACAGGGCATGATTCCGTAAAGACACCCTCCCCGGACCCAGTGGTTGATATCCCAGTCCTTCTTCTTGAAATCGACGAACTCGATCCCCGTTCGAGAAGTCAGCAGGAAATTCTCGGTGGCCTTGGCGACATAGCAGCGGTGATGGAACCAGTAGGTCTTCACCGTAGGTGAGAATTCGACCTTCACCTCCCCCGTGGCCAGGTCCCGGCCGGTGAAGACCCCGGAATCGCGTCCGGAGGTGGTCGGAGCCGACCAGACCTTGCCGTCGATGACCAACAGGTCCTCGGGAGACTGGTAGCCGCCACGGGCATGGGGTGCTGTCCAGAGCAGCTTCCCCGAAACCGCGTCGAAGGCACGCATCTCTCGGTTGCCGCCGGCGAAGATAACCACCCCGTCATGGACGACCAGCTTCGGACCGAAATTAAAGCTGCCGTTCTTACCCCGTCCGGCCGGCTCTGACTGCCATCTTTTCTCGCCTGTCTTCCTGTCGAGTGAGACAACATTCGTTCCGTCGTGGATATAAACCCCAGCCGCATCGGCCGACAGCGTCAGCGGAGCAACGCTCGTGGCCCGCTGCCAGAGCTTCTTGCCCGAGGCGGCCTCGTAGGCGACAACCCGCCGCGGCTTCCTGTTCCAGACGAACTCGGTAAGAACCCGCCGCTGATCTCCGACGTTGAATTTCGGCACATAGCCGGCGAGCTGCGTCAGCTCGTCATTGGCAAGCACCACCACCATGCCATCGGATACGATAACCTCCTCGGTGGCCCCGGAGTCCTTGTAAACACGAATGGTCTTCCCGGTCACCGCATCGATCTCCTCCAGCGGGGCTACAAGGCCNCGGGTGACATAGATCCGGTCACCGATGGCCACCAGGCGACGGGCCANCTGCGTAGGACCGCTCTTGAGAGGCCACAGGTGGTGATGCCATTTCCCGAGCTGGCGCTTCCAGAGGATGACCCCGTTAAAAGCGTCCCGGGCGATCAGCTTCCAATTCGATGGAGTCTGGATCGTGGTTCGAGACCCTTCATCCATGATGTAGATAAAGCGGCCGTTCGCTGATACCAGCGCGCTCAGGCTCGCCATGCGGTCATGATGCCGCGACCAGCGCGGACTGCCTACCCACTGCAGATGCTTCGGTGGGCCGACCACCTTGTCCTGGGCAACAGCGTTGCCACCGGGGCCGTGCATGAAATGCGTCCACTCATCGATATTCCCGGGGCGGGGCTTGACCGTTTTTTTCCACTCTCCCCCNGCCTTTGTATAGAGAACCCCCCGGGGCACGAGAACCCTCAGAGCTTCCTCCATGCTGATTCCATCAAGATCCTCAGCCACGAGAAGATTGACGAGATTATCGATATAGGGCAACCGCTTTCCGTCAAGCCGGTCCACCGAGACATCTCCATAAATCCCCAGGGACTGGATGTGACGCCTGGCAGCCTCAACCTTCTCCCCATCCCGGTCGAGCCCATGCACCTGGTAGCCCTCGCCTTTGCGAAGCGCGGCCGTCAGCTTCCCATCGGCGCTTCCGAGATGAACAACGAGACCTCCACGGACACCTGCCGCTTCAATGATCGAGCTGGCATCTGTGGCCTCGTCTGCCCGCAGGGAAACGGAAGAAAACAGGGGAACGACAGCAACCAGNAAAAGCGCTGCACGCTTGCAGCAAAGAAAGAGAGCGGCGAACATCGGATACTCCATGGGGGAATTGAGACATTGCGGGAACAGNCCCGGAACCCGTCAGCCGGGTTCTTTGCACCCCCTAAGGTAGCAGCAAAGCAGCCGAAGAGGTAACGTTTCCCACCCCTTGATTGATGCCCCTGGTGCGCAGGTGTAGGGTATCTGGACATCCGGGCCTTGCAGCCGGACACCCAACGAGGAAAACACAGGTACCAGGAGAGACGGCTATCATGAACCGGACCACCACGCTCATATTCGCTTTGGCGCTCGCAGCCGGACTACTTTCAATCCCCGCGTTCGCTGAAACCCCGAAGCAACCCAATGTCATCATNATCTTCATCGATGACATGGGCTATGGAGACGTCGGCTTCAACGGCGCCAAGGGTCCGAAGACACCCCATCTCGACAAGATGGGTGCAGATGGAATGATCTTCAACGACTTCTATGTCGGCTGCGCCGTCTGCTCCGGTTCACGAACATCCCTGAT
>PAOC01000029.1 GCA_002708465.1 Planctomycetota bacterium | reverse complement strand
CGAGCGGGGTGCCTCTGCAGCCCTGTCGGGGGTGATGCCAGGATGAATACTGGAGTACTCAAGCTTGGAACCCGGGGCAGCCCCCTTGCCATCTGGCAGGCCGAATGGATCCAGCAGGCGCTGGCAGCAGTGAATCCGGAGCTTGAAACGGAGATCTCCATCATCAAAACCAGCGCCGAGAATTTCCCCGAGCAGGAGATCCCGTTGATCGGCACAGGCGTCTTCAGCCGGGAGATCGACGAAGCGCTGCTGGCTGGAGAGCTGGATGGAGCCATCCACAGCCTCAAGGACCTGCCATCGGATTACCATCCGGATCTCGAGATCATCGCGGTACCTCCCAGGGAAAGTCCGCTCGATGCTTTTGTCAGCGCGGCGGGAGAGAACCTCTCCGAGCTCGGGTCCGGCGCCAGGGTCGGCACCGGGAGTCCGCGTCGCAAGGCGCAGCTGCTCTCCTGGCGTCCGGACCTCGAGATCGTACCCCTGCGCGGAAACGTCAACACGCGGCTGGAGAAAATCTCGCGGGAAGGACTCGCGGGCACCATCCTCGCCCAGGCCGGCCTGAAACGGCTCGGCAAAGAGGAGCTCATCACAGAGCTGGTGGACACCTCCGTCATCCTGCCCGCGGTGGGACAGGGAGCTCTCGCCCTGGTCTGCAGAAAAGATGATGACCGATTCCGAGAGCAGCTGCTCTCGCTGGATGACCAGCCCAGCCATGAAGCGATCCTGGCGGAGCGCTCCTTCCTGCGGCGGCTTCGCGGCGGCTGCCAGGTCGCCGCAGGCGCCCTGGCACGCATCGAGGGCGCCAACATCGTGATCGAGGGAGTTCTCGCTAGCGAGGATGGAGCCGCCTGCCTGCGAGCGAGGCGCGAGGGCTCCACAGTTGATGGACCGCAGCTGGGAGCCGAGCTGGCTGATGAGCTCCTCGAAGGAGGCGGATCGGCCCTCATCGAAAACCAGGACAACGGCCGGCAATGAACGAAGAAGCCCTCCAGGACCGGACCATCGTCGTAACCCGCCCCGAATCCAGGTCGGCGGAGCTCAGCTCCAGGCTGGAGGAGCTCGGCGCGAAAGTCTTCCGGATTCCCTCGATCCGTTTTTCGAGGCCGGCAGACGCCGGTCCCTGGAAAGAAACGATCGCAAGAAAAGACGACTTCACCCACGTGATCTTCACCAGCCGAGTAGCCGCGGACACCTTCGAGGCGCTCTGCTCCGAGGCCGGCTTCCCGGCAGCTTCCTGGCTCAAGGGCTGCAACGTGGCGGCGATCGGGACCGCCACCGGCAAACGCCTGAAGGAGGCGGGAATCGTTCCTTCCCTGGTGGCCGGAGCCTCGGCCGGAGCCGGATTCGCCCGCGAGCTCATCGAGAAGAAGCTGCTTGGCGAAGACAGCCAGGTGCTCCTTCCAGGCTCGAACATTGCCCGGCCTGAGCTGGGCGCGGCGCTGCGGGACGCCGGGGCCCGCGTCACCTCGGTCCCCATCTACGAAACCCTGGAGGAAGACCCGGCCCGGGCCGAGAGGCTCTTCGAGGCGCTCGACCGGGATGAGCCGCCCGATGCGGTCACCTTCGCCAGCCCCTCGGCTCTCAGCGGCTTCCTCGGAATCTGCGGCGCCAGGGGAAGGAAGCTGCTCGAGTCCCCTTCTGTGAAGATCGTCTCACTGGGACCGACCACCAGCGCGGCGGTCAGGAGCGAGGGTCTGGAGGTCTCCGCCCAGGCCGCGAGCGCCGGCACCGAGAGCCTGGTCGAGGCTCTGCGAGAGGCGCTGGCGTAAAAGAACAGCCGGCCTCAATCGCCCGCTGGGCTTCCAGCGTCCCCGTGCAGATAGACATCCCGCTTCGGATAGGGAATCTCGATTCCCTCCTCCGCGAAGGCCTTATAGATCTCCTTGCACAGCAGATGGCGTAACCTGCCGCGCAGCACGGGTTCCTGGATCCAGCCGAGGAGCTCAAAATCGAGGCTCGACTCTCCGAAGGCTCTGAACCTCACCCGCGGCTCAGGCTCCCGCATGATCTCCGGATGAGAGACCGCGATGGAGATCAGCAGCTCTTCCACCCGGTCGACATCGGTACCATAGGCCACCCCTACCTTTACCCGGATGCGCTCCTTCTCATAGGGACCGCCGCTCTCGTTGGTGATCTTAGAGTTGCCCATCACCGCGTTAGGAATGGTGATCTCCACATCATCCCGGGTCAGCATGCGGGTGCTGCGCAGACCGATATGGGTTACCCGGCCGCGCTCACCGGTATCGAGCAAAACAAAATCACCGATCTTGTAGGGAGCATCCGCCAGGATGAAGGCTCCCGCGAACAGGTTCGCAAGGCTGTCCTTGGCCGCGAAGCTCAGCGCCAGGCCGATGATTCCCGCCGAGGCCAGCCAGGCTGTGGGATCGATCTTCCAGGAGATAAAAAGGAAATAAACCGCCGCGCCGATGATGACCAGCAGGGAGACGTTGTAAAAGAGCGGAAGCGTTCGCGACTGGACGAGATGAAAACGATCCTGGTTCCTGCTCAGGGCATCCAGGATGAGGCGAGAGACCCGTATCAAGAACAGGACGAGGACGATGATTCCCAGGGTCTTGAGGATCGCCTTGGTGGCCCAGAGTCCGTTCTCAGGCAGGCCGGCTTGCTCCGCGGCCATTCCCAGCCCCAGGAAGAGGACAAGCAGGAAGACCGGGCGGTGCATCAGCTCAACGAACTCGTCATCGATGGTCGTCTCGGTTTTACCGACCAGGCGGCTTACATAGCTGGAGAGAATCCAGTCAGCGAGCTTTGCGCAGACGATCGAAAGAACAACGAGGACCAGGGCCTGGAAAAAGCCGGGCAGCCCTCCCCATATTTTCATTACGGGCGCCAGGATCGAATCGAGAGAAAGCTCGGCGCGATCGATGAAAAAGGCTCCATCGGCGAAGGCGATGCCTACACCTCCGACCCGCTGCGCAAGAATCACCAGGAAGGAATCCATCTGCTCTCTCCTCTAATTTTACTCTTCTCTTCATTCAACTTAACGCAAGCCCTCCAGCCGGGAGGCCGGGCATCACCAGCGGCAGGGCCGCGGCGCTGGCGGAAAAACCGCTACGGCTGTAGTAACCAACCTTGGACGAGAACGCAAGCGCCAGTCGACCTAGCTGCGAAGATCCCGCCACCAGGTCATGGAGAGAGCGAAGAATAGAAGCGGACCCAGCGCGGAGCCGATCGCCGCGGGAAGAATCCCCTGGGCCCCAAGCTGCTGACAGAAAGCCCCGGTGACAAAATAGACTGTCCCCAGACAGGCGGAGAGAAAAGCGCCGAGAAAGACATTGCTGGTGCCGAAATAGACGATGACCGGAAGCCCCAGCAGCAGCAGGATGACGTTGTGAACCGGATGGAACAGCCGTGAGTAGTACTTGCTTCTCCAGTTCCTGTCGTCGGTGGCTCTCATCTTCCGTCTCAGATCGGCGAGCCTCATATGCGCCACCTCCGCCTCGCGCACCTCCAGGTCCTCCGGCGAAAGGACCGTCTCGAGGGCCTGCTCGATAAAGGATTCCGACAATCGATCCGCTCCCCCCTCGACCTCCGGCTGGGGCACCGTCACCAGGCGCGACCTCTGGCTCCCCGCCTGGAATTCAAATGGCTCGTAGAGAGAAATCCAGCCCCTCTTCATCAACCAGCCGCCGCCGCCATGCACGGGTTGAATCCACTCCATCTGCCTGGCGGAAATGACGGAATCGGGCCCCTTCCCCGGATTGGTCGGCAGAACGAGAACTCCCTCGGCCCGCTTTTCGTTGATGAGATAGCGTTTGATGAGAATCAGGATGCCCTTCTGGGTGTCCTCGTACTTCAGGTCCCGGCTCTCGAGGCGCCCCTTGCGCTTGCTGGCCATCTCCCTGAAGGCCTCCCGGGTGCCCGGCAGCCAATAGTCCTGGACCAGGTAGGTTCCCACCGAGACCAGGCAGGCTGCGAAGAGGACCGGCACGAAGAGTCTTCGATAGCTGCGGCCGTTCGCGAGGATGGGAATCAGCTCGTTGGATCGCTGCAGCAGCGTCAGGGTAAAGATCCCAGAGGTGAGACAGACGATGGGACCGAGTACCTGGCAGAAAACAATCGGCAGGTTGATGCTGTAATAGCGAAGCACGAACTGGAAGAGCTCGCCGGGGGAGTCCGTCTGGCGATTGAAGTTATCCAGATTCTCGACCAGGTCGATCAATACGAAGATCAGGCAGAAGCTGAAAAGGTTGACCGCGTATACTGCCAGGAACATGNGCAGAATGTAGAGATCAAGGGTAGGCGAAAACNTGCNGGTCAGCTCCAGNCAATTCGTCTTGATCTTCTGGAGAATGGACATGCTCACCCTACCTGTCTACCTTCGTTTCAAGACGCCATAGACCCCAGGCCATGGCGGCGCAGAGAATGACGTTGCCCGCCTGGATAAACAGCCAGGGGTAAAAACCCTTGTCCCCGGCAAGCTGCCCGATGGCGGTTCCCGAATAAAAAACGGTCGGGACGATTGCGCAGGACACGAAGAAGGGCAAAAGCCTGTTGCCGGAGTTCAGATAGAGGGCGATCAGCCCCCCCATCAGAGCGAAAACACCACAGCTCAGCATGCGGGCGAACCGGCCGTGATATTCAAGCTCGAGCCGCCCAATCTCCCTGGGCGAACGCCCCCCGCCCTCTCCAGCGGAACCGGATCGCGCCGCCGCCAGCAGGGAGCCGAGTTCCCAATTGTTGAGCTCCTTGCCCTTCTTCGCCCTCCTCGCCTTGCTGGCCGGATCGAAGGTAATGGTCCACTGGTCGAGATGCATACGCTGGAAGAACGAGCTCGAGCCGCCAGGATGGAGCTCGCTCGAATAAAAGATGCTCACGTTTCTCAGCTCGATGATGATGTGTCCCGCAAGAGATTGAGGCTGAGGCTCAGCCGAAGCCTCCAGGGGACGGGAGGCCTCGGCCGAGGCTCTCCTGAACCTGAGCTCATCCGGAAAGAGGATCGTGCCCTCCCCGGCATAGATACAGTATGGGTAAGAGACGAGGTCAAGCTCATCGAGCTTCTCCTGGCTCAGGATTTCATCGGAATCGGAGTCCGCCCTGGGACCGACAAAGACACCCTTCAGCTTCCGCCCCTCGTGTTCCATGATCCAGAGGTTGAGGTTGCCAAAGCGGAAGTCCCGGTTCTGCCCCTTGCCCAGGGCTCGGAACTGGTCGATGAGCAGGCTGCTCACATTGTTTCTCTTGTGCTTCATCAGGGGGACGAGATACCCGTTGATGAAATATCCCGAGGCCGTGAAAGCGACCCCGAGGATCAAGACCGGCAGGAGGATCTTCCGGTTCGACATGCCGAAGCTCCTCGCGGCCATGATCTCACGATCGGCGACCAGCCGCCCATACACCAGGCTCGAGGCGAACATCAGCGCCAGCGGCAGGCTGTCGCTGAGCAGGCCCGCGGCGGTATACCACATGACTGGCAGGGCCAGAGGCAGATCGAGGTTGTAGCGCTCCGCCACCATGATCGAGATGAACAGAGAATAGCTCAGCTCGAGAACGAGCAGCGAGAAGGAGAATGTCTTGAGAATCTCGAAGGCGACATGCCTTGTGAAGCCCCAGGATGTCCCTGACCGGTTGCTGTTCATCGGGTTCCGCCAATAGAAATCATGGAAGTTCCGGGCCCAGTCGAGTCCTGCTGCCCACGGTAATCAAGATACGGTGCAAATGTTACACAAGACTCGGACCGAAATAAGGAAAGAAGGTCTGGTTTAAACCGAGGAGCGGTGATTATCCGTTCTTATCGGCACCAGCGTGACTTATCCGGACCTTCCAGGTCGCAAGGCAAGGTTGGGTTATCTTGCCAGAGACTGAAATGAAGCCGTATAATCATCGGTCTTTGTTTTTTCTTATCGGACGCCTTNATACCCTTTGCCGCAGATGCCCCGGAATNATGACCGGACAGAACAACAAGCCAATTCCTGACTGGGAAACCCTGACCTTCTCCCTCACTGAGACCGACTTCATGTACAGAAGCNTCGGTAACACCGAGAGAGANCCTGTCTGGGACGAGGGNGACTACATACCCTTCGAAGACATCACGATCTCGCCCGCGGCGGCCCTAATGTCTTATGGCGTAGGCGTTTTCGAAGGCCTGAAGGCCCAGAGAACAACCGGCGGGAAGATCCTGCTTTTCAGGCCNGATGCCAACGGCCGGCGGATGCAGAACTCTGCCGAGAGGCTGATGATGCCCCCCTTCCCGATCGAACAATTCGTCGAGTCCTGCGTTGAGCTGGTGCGCCGCAATGAGCGCTTCGTTCCTCCGCCGGAGTACGGCTCACTCTATCTGCGTCCCATGCAACATGCCGTAGAGCCGCAGCTTGGCCTTGGCCCCTGCAGTCAANTCGCCACGCATATTTTCTGCAGCCCCGTAGGCAGCTACTTCCGGGGGGGGAGCCCCCNGGGAGTTCGCCTCAAGGTACTCGAGCAGGGCCGTGTAGCCCCCGGAGGTACGGGCTCCGCCAAGGCGATGGGGAATTACGCCGGGGCCATCTGGGTCGCACAGCAATGGAAGGACCAGGGCTTCGATGATGTTCTCTACCTTGACTCGCACCATCTCAAGTACCTGACCGAGACCAGCGGCTCGAACCCCTTCGTATTGCTCAGGTCCGGCGCGCTGGTCACGCCCCCCCTCGACAGCCAGATCCTTCCGGGAATCACCCGCGACTCGACGCTTCGTATCGCGCGCGAGCTGCTCAACCTTGACGTAGAAGAGCGGGCACTCTCCATCCAGGAGGTCATCGATGAGGGTGTGGAAATGTTCTGCACCGGGACTGCCTGGACCCTGCTGAGCGTTCGGGAGATCGTCTACAACGACCAGGTCAAGCTGCTNGAAACGGAAGAACTTCGAGGCGANCTGCTGAAGGTNCTTCGAGACATCCAGACCGGCGACCGGGAAGATCCCTTCGATTGGATCAGGGAGGTCTGAAGATGGATCTCGACCAATGCCGAAAAGACATCAACNGTCTCGATAAGAGCCTNCTCGAGCTGCTCGCGAAGAGAAGGACCATCAGCCGGAAGGTCATCGANGACAAGCTCGANAGAGGACTNGACCTTCGCGACCCNNCGAGGGAAGGCGAGGTNCTNGAGACACTCATCAAGGCCGGCCGNAAGCTCGGCCTCGATGCCCACTTNGTGACCCGTGTCTTCCACGAGATCATCGAGGACTCCGTACGCTCCCAGGAGTCCTTCCTCCAGANCAACCTCAACCCCTCCACCGAGAAGATGCTCTGCATCGCCTACCAGGGGGTCGAGGGCGCCTACAGCTTCCTGGCCGGAGAAAAGTTCTTCCGCGGCCAGCTCGACAATTGCTCCTTCGAAGGCTACAAGAGCTTCGCCGACGTGGTCGCCGCCGTCGAAAACGGCCAGGCCGACTACGCCATGCTNCCGATCGAAAACACCACGGCCGGCAGCATCAACGCGGTCTACGACCTCCTNCTGGCCACCAAGCTCAACATCGTGGGAGAAGAGGTCTTCCCCGTCCAGCATTGCCTGCTGGGCNTCGAGAAGGCNCCNCTNTCCACGATTCGGCGNATCTACTCGCATTACCAGGCGCTTGCCCAATGCTCCGACTTCCTCTCCAGGCTCAAGAACTGTGACCAGGAGACCTACATGGACACCGCAGAGGCGGCCAAGAAAATCAGCGCGGAAGCCGACCCCTCTCAGGCAGCCATCGCCAGCGAGGAGGCTGGAAGGATCTACGGACTGAAGGTGCTGAAGCGAAATCTCGCCAATCAGCGCGAGAATTTCACTCGCTTCGTCGTCGTCGCGCCGCGGCCCAGCCAGGTCGACAGCAGGGTTCCCTGCAAGACCTCGCTCGTTCTCTCGACCGGGCATCATGAGGGCGCCCTGCTCAAGGCGCTGGCCATCCTGGATGAACACAAGATCAACCTGACGAAGCTCGAGTCGAGGCCCATGCAGGGCTCGCCCTTCACCTACATCTTCTACCTGGACTTCGAGGGCAATGCGAGCGACCCGAAGATCCAGGAGGCTCTCGTCCGGCTGAGCGGCGCGACAAATTACCTGAGAATCCTCGGGACCTACCCGCGCGAACGCCACGACAAGACCAGGCCCTCGACCCGCTCCAGGGTTCCCGAGAAAACAGACGTTGAAGAAGAAGCTGCGCCGGCACCCGCTCCTGGAGAGGGCGCCGCCCCGGCCGGCGGCGGCAATGGCGAAGGCAGGAACCTGACGGATCTCGCCATCAAGCCGGAAGGTACCATTCTCAGGCTCGGCGAGACGGAGCTCGGCGGTTCTGAATACGTCGTCTTCGCCGGCCCCGACTGTATCTCGTCGATGGACCAGATCGGAGCCCACGCCCGCCAGGTGAGCGAATGCGGGGCGATGGTTCTGCACGGCAGTTGCCTCGAGGCAAGCGACTCGCCCTTCAAAACACGACGAATTAATTTCGATCTCCTCGATGTGCTGACCACCGCCGGCAAGGATTTTGGCCTGCCGGTGATGACCGAGGTCGAATCCGTTCTGGATGTAGCCCAGGCCGCCCAGCTGGCGGACCTGTTGAAAATCGGCCCGCGCAATATGCAGAACTTCAGCCTCCTCGAGGAGGCCGGCAAGACCGGCCGTCCCATCGTACTCTGCAGGGGACTGTCGGCAACCAATGACGAGTTCCTGGAGGCCGCCGAGTGCGTACTCGTACAGGGAAATCAGCAGGTCATACTCTGCGAGCGCGGAACAAGGATCGACGAGCGGAACCCCCGCAACACCCTCGACCTCGGCACGGTGGCGAGCATCCGGNAGATGACCCACCTCCCGGTGCTGATCGATCCGTCCAGGGCCATCGACNACAGCGGACTCGTCCTGCCGCTGGCGAGCGCCTCCCGGGCNTTTGGAGCCCANGGGTTGGTGGTTGACGTGCGCCAGAACGGAAATGAAAATNCCGAAACAGACTCGCTGACACTCGGCTTTGACGAATTCNGCAAGCTGATGAGCGATNTATACAANTGAGAAGAACCTTCTCTAAAAGGCNGAAGATCTTTACAATTTGACACGNCCTGCTTATGCAAATAAGATCTGCGTTTAACTTTACGACTGAGCGAGACAGTGAGAANCATGTTCGAAGCNGCNANNAAGACCATCAGCAAGANTGCGCGAAAANGCCTTTCGNGGCATCGTTTCGCCAGTGTTTCGNANGCTGACTGCGGCCGGACAGCCCTACTCGGTATTCTGCTTTTGATCCTGCTTATTAGCGAGGCGGGTAGATCGTAAAACACCAGATACGATTTCACCACCCGCCGCCTTCTGAAGGTGAGCGGGTTTTTTTTTGAATTTTGAGCGTCTGAGAGTGCAATAGCGCAGTTCCAAAGGACCGGAAAAACCGGAACCCTGAAACCATGAGAAAAATTAAGATCTTCGACACCACCCTGCGAGACGGGGAACAGAGTCCGGGCGCGAGCCTGAACGTGGAAGAGAAGCTGGTGATCGCCCGGCAGCTCGAACGGCTGGGAGTGGACATCATCGAGGCCGGCTTCCCGATCTCGAGCCCTGGAGATTTCGAGAGCGTCAAGCTCATCGCGGAGAGCCTCGATGGACCCACGATCTGCGGCCTCGCCAGGGCCAGGAAAGAGGATATCGAGGCCGCCGGCCAGGCGCTCGAGAAAGCCCCCAGCTCACGCATCCATGTCTTCATCGCCACCAGCGACCTCCACATGGACAAGAAGCTCAAGATGGGCAGGGACGAGGTGCTGGCCATGGCGGTAGACGCTGTCGAGCGGGCGTGCCAGTTTACCGATGATGTAGAGTTCTCACCTGAGGACGCATCGAGGAGCGACCTGGACTTCATGTGCGAGGTCATCGAGGCGGCGGTGAACGCCGGAGCCACGACGATCAACATCCCCGACACAGTCGGCTACGCCATGCCCGGCGAGATAGGGGACCGGGTGCGCTACGTGAAAGAGAAGGTGCCGGCTACCGAGAACATCGTGCTCAGCATCCACTGCCACAACGACCTGGGCGTTGCTGTCGCCAACTCGCTCTCGGCCATGCAGGCCGGCTGCGACCAGATCGAGTGCACCATCAACGGCATCGGGGAGCGAGCGGGAAACACCTCCCTGGAAGAAATCGTCATGGCTCTCAAGATGCGTGAGGACGTCTACGGGGTAGAGACCGGAATCAAGACCGAGGAGCTCTGGAGCACCAGCCGCCTGGTCGCCAACCTGACGGGCATCGAGGTACAGAGAAACAAGGCGATCGTAGGCGAAAACGCCTTCGCCCACGAAGCGGGAATCCATCAGCATGGAGTCATCAGCGACCGCCGGACCTACGAGATCATGTCCGCCAAGGAGGTCGGATGGCATGGAACCCAGCTCGTCATCGGCAAGCACTCCGGAGTACATGCCATCGANAAGATTCTCGANCGCCGGGGCTACGACCTGAACCGGGANCAGCTCCACGATGTCAGGGCCCGCGTCAAGGACGCCGCAGACCGGGAGAAAAACATCGAGGAAGAGGATGTCGTCGCCTTCGCCAACGAGGTGCTCAACGAACTGACCAGCGAGGAGCAGGTTCTCGTGCTCGAGGAGGTCTCGGTGATGACCGGCAACGGCTTCACCGCCAGCGCCACCATCAAGCTCAAGATCAATGGAGCTGAGGTGATCGGAACCGGCACGGGGGTCGGACCGGTGGATGCCTCCGCCCACGCCATCCAGGAGATCCTGAGCTCGCACTTCGGACCCGAGCTCGAGCTCAGCGGCTACGGCCTGAAGGCCATCACCGGGGGGACCAACGCCCTGGCGCACGCCAACATCCAGTTCAAAGACAAGACCGAGAACCGCTTCCGCGGCGACGCGGTCGACAAGGACGTCATCCTGGCCTCGGTCCACGCGATGATCAAGGGAGCCAACCGCGCCCTGAATCACCGCATCCGGCATGGAGACAAATCACAGGACAAGAACGGCTCCAGCGAGCAGGCGGACGAATGACGCCTGGCCTGAGCGGACGAATGAAACGCTCCGCGGAGAAACCTAACCCATGATCAAAATCTACGATACGACCTTACGCGACGGCACCCAGGGTGAAGGAGTCTCCTTCTCAGGGCGGGACAAGTTGAAGATCCTGCGGCTGCTGGATGAGTTCTCCATCGACTACGTCGAGGGAGGCTGGCCCGGCTCCAATCCCAAGGATATCGACTTCTTCAAGGCCGCCGCCGACCTTGATTTACGCCATTCGAAACTCGCCGCCTTCGGCAGCACCTGCCGGGCCGGCAGCGCCCCGGAAGATGACGCCAACCTGAAGGCGATCCTCGCGGTCGGCACGCCGGTGGTCACGATCTTCGGCAAGTCCTGGCATCTTCACGTTACCGAGGTTCTGAGAACCACCCCCGAAGAAAACCTCAGGATCATCCGGGACTCCGTCAGCTACCTGGTCTCCGAAAAACGTGAGGTCGTCTACGANGCTGAGCACTTCTTCGATGGCTACAAGGCGGATCCCGAGTACGCCCTGGAGACCCTCGCCGCCGCCCGGGAGGGAGGCGCGAGCTCTCTCGTACTCTGCGACACCAACGGCGGCTCCCTGCCCGCGGAGGTCGCGAAGNNCNTGCGTGCCGCACGGGANAAGATCAGCGACACAGAGCTCGGCATCCACACCCACAACGATGGAGGCATGGCCGATGCCAACACCCTGACGGCGGTCGAAGAGGGCGCCAACCACATCCAGGGCACCTTCAACGGACTGGGCGAGCGCTGCGGCAATACCGACCTGACCACCGTCATCCCGAACCTCCTGCTGAAGATGGGACGCGAGCTGTCCATCGATACAGATGGGCTCACCAACCTCACCCATCTCTCAAGGTACATCCACTCGATCGGCAACCTGAACTTCCCCGAGAACCATCCCTTTGTCGGTCAGATGGCCTTCGCCCACAAGGGTGGGGTACACGTCAACTCCGTGATGAAGGTGGCTGATTCCTATGAGCACATCGACCCTGAAAAGGTAGGGAATACGCGGAGAATCCTGATTTCTGAGCTCTCGGGAAAATCAAACATGTCCTACCTCGCCGGTGCCGAGGGAATTGATCTCGAGGCCCATCCCGATGCGGCCAGGAAGGCGGTCGAGGAGATCAAGTCGCTTGAAAACAAGGGCTATGTCTTCGAAGGAGCCGAGGCCTCCGCGACGCTCATCATCCTCAGGCACATGGGAGAAGAAACCGAGTTCTTTGACCTGGTCCGCTACCGTTCCTCNGTAGAGCATCGCCGCAGCGGGGGAACCTTCAACGAGGCCACCGTCAAGATCAAGGTCAAGGACCAGGAGTTCCTGGCTGTGGGCGAGGGAGTCGGCCCCATCGACGCCCTCGACGAGGCCCTGCGCAANGCGATCCAGCGCTTCTATCCCGAGGTTGATACGATCATCCTCGAGGACTACAAGGTGCGAGTCATCGACGCCGGCGGCGGAGCNGAGGCGAAGGTATGCGTCACGATCGAGGCCGCCGATCGAGAAGACGAGACCTCGTGGAGCACGGTCGGAGCGAGTGAGAATCTCATCGAGGCATCCTGGGCGGCCCTCAAGGACAGCATCGTCTACGGTCTCCTGCGCAAGAATAAACGGGGCTGAGTCCCTGCTGGCGGGAGGCTAACGGACCTTGCGGAGAACCTCCGTCCCGCGGATCACGGCTCCGCGGCTTCGACGCAGTCCGCCAAGGTAGAGGGCGCTGTACCACCAGTGCCGCAGAAGAGTACTCCACTTCCCGCAACGCTCCCATCGTCGAGCCGACACCAGGACCGGCTCCCGCAGCAGCTTGAAGCCCCCGCCGCGATGAAGCGTCCTCACCAGCTCGTGATCCGGCAGGACCCCATCCTGCGGGAATCCCCCTTCCCTCCTGAAGACCTCGGCCCGAACAAAGATGGACTGGTCTCCAAAGGGGCCGAAACCAAGCCGATTACGCCAATCGGAGCAAAGGGAGACCGCGCCGTAGAAGAGGCCGGGACGGTCGAGACGCAGCCGGAAAGCCCCTCCGGCGATCGCGGGATCTTCCAGCGTCCGGCGAATCTCNGAGCAGG
Organism: Planctomycetota bacterium; assembly: GCA_002708465.1. The sequence continues at coordinate 4,251 of PAOC01000029.1, read as the reverse complement.
CTCCTTCACCCAGGNTGCCATCGGCGTACTGAAAAANAAGAATCCCGCCNCCGGCCTCNCGGGCGCCACGGTTCATCTGCTGAAAGACGCCGCCGGGCTCAACCAGCACCCTGTCGGCTTCGCTCCGGGCCAGNTCAAGGGTNCTGTCGTCACTGCCGCCATCCACCACGATCANCTCATCNNCCCCGGCAAGCCTCANTCGCTGCAGGCAGGACTCGATGCAGNCCTCTTCATTCAANGTCGGTACNATAGCGGAAATAAGGGCAGGCTCGCTCATGGAATGATTGTAACAGCAATCACGGAAAGCCAAATGGGAGCCGGGATAACCCGGCTAAAAATACCTGGCTCCAGGCGAGTTTTTCTTACGAAGGATGNGNATAAAAAGTTACACTTTATATAGTGTTTGATATTCAACCACTATTCCTGTGAAATNANTCCATAAGNTCTTTTNTATTAAAAAGTTATGGATGAGACCCTNCCNCCNAAAAAAACACGCTCAAGCACGGCNTCTCTCTCTGAGCAGGCTNANCAGNNCGGGCAAACCGATGAGCAGGAAACNCGTACCTCCANGGTATTGAGAAAAACCGTCGGCCCCTANGAGGTGGAGGCCCGCATCGGNAAGGGGGGTATGGGCAAGGTCTACCGCTGCAAGGACAAGAAGCTCGGACGCCAGGTGGCGGTCAAGGTTCTCCACGACAAGTACGGCCAGGATGAACACTACCAGGCCCGCTTTCGTCGCGAAGCCCGCAGCCTGGCAAGCCTCTCCCATCCCTCGATCGCCCAGATCTTCTCCATAGACACGGCTGAAGATGGCTCTCTCTATATCGTCATGGAATTTGTCGAGGGCCGCTCGGTACAGGAGATCCTCGCCGAGGATGGAAGGATTCCCGTCGAGGACTCCATCCGTTTTGTCCGCCAGATGGCCCAGGGACTCCAGGCTGCCCTCGATGGGGGACTGATCCATCGTGACATCAAGCCCTCCAACCTCCTCGCCCGTCCCGATGGTACAGTCAAGATTGTCGACTTCGGGCTGTCGAAAGAGGTCTCCAAGGACAACACCTTGACCGAAGAGGGTATCGTCCTCGGCACCCCTCACTACATCTCCCCTGAGCAGGGACGCGGAAAACCCGTCGATCATCGTTCCGACATCTATGCCCTGGGAGCCACCTTCTACCATATGGTAACCGGCCGGCCTCCCTTTGAAGGCAAATCACAGGTCTCGATCATTGTCGCCCACGTGGAGGATGACCCCGCTGCCCCCCGGGCGCTTTGCCCTGACCTGCCCGAGAGCCTGAGCGATGTCATCGGCCGGATGATGGCTCGAAAGATTGCCGACCGCTACGACAGCTACGGCCAGCTGATAGAGGACCTGCAGCTGCTGGAAACCGGCAAGCAACCGGTGCACACCGCGACAGGAACGGGGACGGGCCGGTTCAGCCGAAAGAGCTCGCGCGGCGCGCTGCGCTGGCTGGGCTTCGCGGCCGGGTTTCTCGCGCTGCTCGTGCTGACCGCGACGACCACATCCTACGCGCTGCGCCGCTACCGAACGGGAATGGTGCACTCCATCGAGGACCGCCTGGGAAGCTGGTGCCTGCCGCGGCCAACAGGTGGGTCGACGCTCGACCTGGACTTTTCCGCTGTACCTGCCGACAAGCCACAGGCGCTGAGGGACGTGTTCCTCCTCAAGCCATCGTCATCGGGCGGCAAGCCGCCTACCCTGCGCAAGGACACCGGCAAGCTGCGGCTGGAGAACTATCGTGAGCCGTTGGCGTTCTCCTACCCCTTCAGCCGACTCGACGAGGTGCAGCTGAGCTTCGATCGCCCGGAGGGGAGGGCCGACATCGCGATCTCGATCGTCGACCCGCTCGACAACAGGAGGCGAAGCCTGACCCTGAGGCTGAGCCCATCGAGAAAAACCTCCGCGCCGCTCGAGGCTCTCAGGCATGGAGACGCGGTATTGCCCCATTTGCCGCTGCCGGCCATTCCTCCGCTAAACTCCAGGGATGCCGCCTACAAGGTGTTTCTCGAGATGATCCCGAGCGACGGCAACACCTGGCTCAAGATCAAGATCGTCGAGCTGAACGCGAACGAGATCCTCTATTCCCAGGACTGCAGCCTGCCCGGCGGGGACTGGGCCGGAGGAGCCGTTGTCCTCAGGACCTCGTTTTACAGGCAGCCCTGCTCGATTGATTTCAGCAAGCTGCTGCTCTCCGGAACGCTGACGGGATCGCGCCTGGAGGAGGTGCCATGGCAAGATTGATCGTTATCGACGGCCCTGACCTCGGCGCCGAATACAAGCTCGAGCCCCTGAGCAACGACTCCGCCAGGGAGACCATCATCGGCCGAGATCCCGGGGTAGACATACCGCTCAACGACAGGGCCATCTCCAGGGAACACTGCAAGATCGAGACCAGGCTGTCCGGTTCGAGGCTTATCGATCTCGGCAGCCGCAACAGAACCTACCTGAACAACGACCCAGTCGAGACCTGCCGTCTGAGTAACGGCGACCTGCTCCTGGTGGGAGACACCGAGCTGCGCTTCGAAGATGATTCGCCGGAGGTAGAGGGAACGGCCTTCTCCTCGACCATCCTCAAGGAGATCGACGCCCCGCCCGAAGAAAACCTGCTGAAGCTCTCAGCCGCCCTGGGCGCGAGCGGCTCAGCCCAGGAGCTCTTCGATGAGTTCTTCGCCTGGATTGCCGGCGAGACCGGAGCCCAGCGCGGGATGCTCCTGGAGAAAGCCGGGGGACGCTGGGTCGCCCGGGCCAGCGGAGCCGTGACGCCCGGAGAGAAGGGCGCGCCGCGGGCGGATATGGAAATCGTCGAGCGCTCGGCGAAGGAGGGAAAGACCCTTCTGTCCAGGACCGGGACCAGCGAGCTTCCAGCTTTCATCCTCTCCGCCAGGACAGCCAGCTCCAAAGGAATCGCCGGCGTGGTCTACCTGGAACGCGCCGAGACCGCGGGAGCCTTTGACGACATGGCGGCGGAACTTCTCGCCGGAGCGGTCGCGCCCCTTGGCATCAACCTTGAGCGCATCGCCGAGCAGGAGCTCCTGCTGGAGGCCAACCGCAACCTGCTGCGATCGATCTCCGATGACCGGAAAATCATCGGTGAATCGGAGGAGCTCCAGGAGGTTCTCGATTTCATCCAGCGAGCGGCGCCGACCCCTATGACCGTCCTGGTCCAGGGTGAAACGGGAACCGGCAAGGAGCTGGTCGCCTCAGCCCTGCACTATGGCAGCCAGCGGCGCAATGCTCCATTCATCGCCATCAACTGTGCTGCCCTGCCTGAAAACCTGGTTGAGAGCGAGCTTTTTGGTCATGAAAAGGGAGCCTTTACCGGGGCAATAGCCCGTAAGAAAGGGCGCTTTGAGCTGGCTGACGGCGGCACGGTATTTCTCGACGAGGTCGGGGAGCTCACACTGAGCTGCCAGGCGAAGCTCCTGCGCCTGCTCGAGGAGCGCTGCTTCGAGAGGGTTGGCGGCACCTCTCCCATCGAGGTAGTGATCCGGATCATCGCCGCGACAAACAGGAACCTGCAGGAAGCTGTCGAGGCGAAGGAGTTCAGGGAAGATCTCTTCTACCGCCTGAACGTCCTCAACGTACTGATTCCTCCCCTGCGACAAAGAACAGACGACATCCTTCCCCTGGTGGATTTCTTCATCGCCAACAATCCCGCGGGAGGGCGGCCCAAGAAAATGACAAAGAAAGCTGAGAAAAAGCTCCTGAGCTACAGCTGGCCCGGCAACGTCCGCCAGCTCAGGAATGTCATTGAGAGCGCCCTCGTCCTCGGCGAAGGCAAGGAGATCCGTCCCGATGACCTCGTTCTGCCTGAAAACGCGGGCCTGTCCCCCCGTGCCGCTGATTGGGAGCCGATGAGCCTCCAGGCGCTCGAGCGCCAGCATGTACTCAGGGTCCTGGAACATACCGAGGGCAACAAGAAGAAGGCTGCCGAACTGCTCGGGATCGAACGCTGTACTCTCTACTCCAAGCTGAAAAATTATGACGCCTGAAGCCCGACGCTCCCTTCGTTGTTGCCTGCTCATGCTGACCTTATCGGCATACCCGCCGACGCTGGCCGCCGGAACAGACAAAGACCCGAAAGAGCCGGCAGAGCAACCCGCGCAAACCATCGTGCTCCCCGCGGCTGGCTCCTATCGAGCCCCCGGAATCCTCCGGCTTGCCGGCAAACTGCGCGGCCTCCCGGTCAAGGTTGAGCAACGCAGACTGAATGACGAAAAGATCACGATCTC
>PAOC01000109.1 GCA_002708465.1 Planctomycetota bacterium | reverse complement strand
TTCGCGCATGGCGATATTGGCCATGAGGGCCGCGACGGCGCTGTTCATGCCCACGATCGCATCAGCCCGAAGCTCCCCGGCAAAAGAGTTCTTATCGCGAGCGAGCCGGACACATTTGTGGAAGCTCTCGACCGCCAGCAGCGTCTCGATCTTGTCGTAGGCGCCCTCGATCGGCTCGATGAAATGCGACCAGTGCTTTTCGTGATGAGGAAGCGGGTTCTCCTCGAGCACCTGGTCAGCGGGCTTGCCGCCGAGCTTCGCCATGGTGGCTCCGCTCTTGAGAATACTTTTCTGGTGGGCGCGCCTGGGATTGGTCCCCTCCCGGATCCGGTGTGGATCCTTTCGGGCTTTCTTCTCTTTCCAGAACTCGCCGCCGGCCAGGGAAACCTGGATGGTGCCGTAACGCCCGAGCATGAGCTCAGAAGGCCCGATATGAGCGTTCGCCATCGTACACATGTAATCAAAGGTAACCTCGCGTTGGCGGACACCTCCGGAGGGATCCTTTTCATAGACCGGTTTGCCGGCCAAGTCCTTCTTCACCCCGCCAAAGGCGTCACGCTCAACTGCGGGAACCTTGTAGGTGAAGATGAGATGGACGTTATCGTGGGTGTCGCGAGCATCCTGGTAATACCAGTCAACTCCCCCGTAGCCTCGCACCGAATGGGGAGCGACCCCCACATGATCACCCTCTCCGAAGAACCAGTTCGCGACATCGATCTGGTGGGTAGCGAACTCAGTGGTCAGGCCTCCTGAGTATTCAGAATAAAGCCGCCAGTTGATAATCCGTTCGAGCTCGAGTGAAGGGGCTGGCCTGCTGATCTTGTCATTCTGGTTCCACTGGGCCCGGATGGTCGCGACCTCGCCAATCCTGTCCCCATGGATCATGTCCGCCGCCTTCTGGTACAGGGGAGAATAGTGGCGCTGATGCCCCACCTGGAAAACGATATCTTCCCCGCCGGACGCCTTGGTTCCGCCTTCGACGAGATCGACTATGTCCTGGTTCTCGCCAATCGTAAAGGCCATCGCCTTCTCACAATAGACGTGCTTGCCGGCCTCCACAGCGTCAATCGCCATGGGCCCGTGAAGGTAATGCGGGGTAGCTATAAAGACAGCCTCGACATCCTTATTGTCGAGTATGCGACGGTAATCATCGCTGGTCTGGACAGCCACCTCAGCAAGCTCTTTTCCATCTCTCCTGCTGACAACATCCTGGATGCTCTCCTTGAAGCCTCTGCACTTCTGGGGATCCTTGTCGCAGACGGCGATCGGCATGCTTCCAGGCACCTGCAACGCTGTGCGAAGGAGCGATCCTCCACGGTTGCCAATGCCAATATGCCCTGTCCTGACCGTCTCGCCTCCGCCGTAGAGCTCCTTGCGCCAGCCCTTGACATCCTCGGCGCTCGGGTTTTTCACGCCCTTTCGAAAATAGAAGGAGATGCCTGTGGCGATCCCGCCAGCTCCAAGAGCGGCCGCGCCAATGAAATCNCGCCGAGGNACTCCGCCTCCGGCATCATCGGTCTTGGCATCATCGGTCTTGGCGGCCTCGGTCTTTTTCTCCACGGGCTCGTCTCCCGTGGAATACTCCGAGCGCCAGGATTCTTTTTTATTCTCTTCAGGCATGTAGGCTCTCCCGCATTATTGACTATCAANNGGGTACATAATACGAATCCGCAAGCTCCTCTGCCATCGGGAAATGGCCGNACANCCCCGCCCCCGGTCGACAAACAACCGAAAGCCTCGGCGGTGCGGACTTGCAGACGCTCGGCTCATTGCTACAATGTCGCAAGTCAATTCGGCCGGGATGCGCTGAAGCAACCGGGCCTGTTAAAATATTGCAACCAAGCTTCCCCGACGGAGGGTTCATGGTCTCGCCCAAAGAACGATTCTGGATTACTTNCATGCTGAGGATGTCCTTCGGGTTCCTCTTCCTCTTCGTTGCCCTTGGACAATTCGATGCGGGCGGACCATCCGACTCCGGCCCCGAGTGGTTCGCGAACACGCTCTCAAACTCCTACTCAGGGACCTGGCTGGCGGCAGCCTTAGAGGTCATAGGCTTCAAGGACGGCATCGACCCGGAGACAGATGAGCCATACTTCTGGCCGATCCGGACGTTTCTCGGCTGCATTCCCTACATCTTCGCAGCCCTGTCGGTTCCGATCCTTACCGGTCTCTTCCTCCGTCCCGCTCTGCGATGCGCCGCCATCCTGCTCATCATGCTGGGCCTTGGGAAATACATCACCTCGGGTAACGATATCGTTCCCACTGCGATGAATTTCCTCCTCGCCTTCCTGATCTGCGTTGGACTTCATTTCCTGAGTCAGGAAGACGCCGCGGACAGCAAGTGATGCGCCGCGGAGCCAACCGGCCGAGACGTCCGGCGTAGCGGCTCACGAGATGACCAAGAACTCCCCAGGCAGCGGCGACTGGAAGTCGACCGACGATGAACCCGCCGCGGGTCCTCTCATCGAGTCGTATTCCCAGCCCGGCTCGGGATTCGAACGTCACGAGACCTGGGCCCTTGGAACCCTCAATGTCCTGCTGCTCAACGGGAATCAAGAGGATGCCCAGGCCGCTTTTGACTGNCTCACCGCCATCGAACAGCGGCTCTCAAAATTTCTTCCCGAAAGCGACGTTTCCCTCCTCAACACGCTGGGCTCGAGCAGGCCGGTAACAGTAGGAAAAGAGCTGCTCGAACTGATCCACAGGTCACGGGAAGCCTGGGAGNTCACAGGAGGCGCCTTCGACCCGACGATCGGCCCCCTGATGCAGGCCTGGGGCCTGGTCGACATGGACGCCCGGAAACCGGAAGAGGATGAGCTCGCCAGGCTGCTCGAATGCCGCGGCATGGACCTGGTCGAGATTGACCCTGGAACCCAGGACGTCAGCTTCGCCCGGCCGGGAGTGAGCCTTGACCTCGGGGGGATCGGAAAGGGCTACGCCGCCGACCGGATCGCCAAGCTGCTGCGGGACAGGGGCGTCGAGGCTGGCGCCATACTCTCGGGACGCTCTACCGTGCTGGCCTGGGGACTGCCTGCGGAAGAAGAAAACTGGCGGGTCGAGGTCTGTCATCCGAGCAACGAAAACGAGACTCTCTGCCGGCTCTCGATGTGCCCTGGAGCCCTGAGCACATCGAGCGCAGCTGAACGCTTCGTGAAATCCGAAGGAAAGACCTACGGACACATCATCGACCCGCGCGATGGCCTGCCNACCAGCACCATCGAGGGAGCGACCATCTGGACTCGGCAGGCCGCGCTTGGAGACGTCCTCTCCACGGCTCTCTTCATCCTGGGGCGCGAGGCNCTCGCCGAGAACGGCTGCGCTGAGAAGCTGGTCCGGGCCTGGACGCCACGGGGCGAAGCTCCCCGCGCCTCGATCATCCTGGCTGAGAAAAGTTCCGGAGCCTGGGGCGGGGTGGAGTGGGAAGCCTTCCACATTGGCGAGCCGGGCTTCGAGGCTTCTGACTAGATCAGAGTTATTCGGCCCTCCCCGATTTGGTTCTTTTCCTTTTGTCGCCTCCGGGCTTTTCGATAGAATCCTCGTTTCCCATCGGTGGCTGTTAACGTGTCGTTTACGGCCGGGTCTGAAATACCGAATGCCGATGGTGAAGGAGAGGGCGGNAAGAATACCTGCCCTGCAACGAACCGAAATGAAACCGGCCCCGGGCCGGACCCCGGGGATGGGTATGCCTCGGGCGTAAGCGAAAATCTGAAGAACCCGGATGGACGGGCCGGAGACTGAAAATGGTCTGGAGTCATGATGACTTCATTCGAGAGCTGAGCCGACAACTCGTCGAGTTGGAGGCCCTTCGTAAAAGGCTCGAAGAGCCTGGTGACGTAGGCGAGATCATCAAGCGCATCGAAGAATCCAATCTTCATCTTCTCAAGAAGATGAACGAGTTCTTCAATTGCCACATCGAGGTGAAGATCTGCGGAGCCTTCGCGGATGGAGCCCAGGATGAGTTCATCAGCGACACACACCCCGAGTTCCTGATGGCCTGCCTGCAATCGATGCTCCAGCAACCCGGCGTTCTCAAGCACCTCACCAGCCTCAGCGTCGAACCTCACGTCGAGCAGGTAACCGACTGGAAATCCCTGGCGCTCAGCGAGGGTTTTCTCAACCCGGGAGAGAGCGGCTCCCTCCTGCAGGCCAGATGCGGCGTCTGCGATAAGCTCATGGTCTCAACGGTCCTCGCCGGCGGGCAGCTCTCAAAGATAGGCGAGCACTGGTACCACAAGGACTGCCTGGAGCCCTCGGAAGACAGCTCGGAGACCCTCTGGCAGCCGAGCGTCCTGAATTGAGCGTTGAGCTCGACGAGGTCTGCTCCGCCTCCCCCGTCGTTTTCCGGCAGATCGGACGATCCACGGAGGGACGTCCGCTTGGCGGCGACAGCTACGGCGACGGCCCCCTGAAGATCTCCCTGGTCGCCGGAGCCCATGCCGACGAACCGGTCGGCCCTCGAACCCTGGAAAGGCTGGCCGGATGGCTGGAAACCGAAACGGCAGCGAAGCCTCTACTCGAAAAGGCGACCTTCTCCATCTGCCCCGACATCAATCCGGATGGCCGGGAGCGCAACTCAACCTGGACCGGATCCTCTCCCACTGATCTTCGCGACTACCTCCGCCACAGAGAGCGGGAGAGCCCGGGAGATGATGTCGAATTCGGTTTTCCAGAAGCAGGCGGAAGACCCGCCCGAAAAGAAAACCTCGTGACAGCCGATTTCCTGCGGGAGCGCGGCCCCTTCAACTTCCACGCGTCTCTCCACGGCATGGCCTTCGCCGAGGGCGCCTGGTACCTGGTCAACCGCAGGGAACCGGCGGACACAGCCGACCTGCGCGAGAAGCTCGGCGCCTTCACCGCTTCCCTCGGCATGGGATTTCACGACTGGGACAGGCAGGGAGAGAAGGGGTTCTTCCGGATCGCCCCGGGCTTCTGCACGACACCGACCTCCAGCGCCATGAAGCGGCACTTCGAAGATCTCTCCCAGCCCCTGGAGGCTGAAAAATTCCTTCCCTCTTCGATGGAATACACCGCCTCCCTCGGCGGAGACCCGCTGTGCATGGTCAGCGAGATTCCGCTCTTTCTCGTCACTCCGACTCCTCCAGGCAGCTCGACCCCTGGAGCCAATTTCATCGACCTCCTGCAGCGTCTGCCGGAAGCCTGGGCAGAATTCGAGTCCGGCCGGGAAGAAGGGCTCCTGAAGCTGGAGGGTCTCTTCTCGCTGGAGCCGGTACCCGAGCGAACAGCGATGAAGCTCCAGCTGGGGATGATCTTCCTCGCAAGCGGCCTGCTCGAGCTCGAAGAGCTTCTCTGAGAGCCCGTGGGAGGTTTCCCCCTACCGCTCGCGATACCCCCAAACTATCATGTGCCTATGCGCAAATTCGCCAGCACGCTCACCCTCCTCGCCGCCGCGCTGCTCTCCTGGGGTTGCGACCGCGGAGGAGCCTATCCCAACCGGCCCGTAACGATCATCTGCCCCTGGTCGGCCGGCGGGGGAACCGATGGGCTCTCGCGGCAGATGGNNATCTTNCTGGAGNAGAAGCTCNNNNCGCCCTTCAACGTGATCAACGAGACCGGCGGCGAGGGNGTCACCGGTCACTCGACCGGAGCTCTNGCCGCTCCCGATGGCTACACCCTCACCATGATGACCGCGGAGTTGAACATGCTCCACTGGCGGAAGATGACCCNCATCGACTGCTCTCATTTCAGAACCCTGATGGTNCTCAACTGCGAACCCGCGGCNATTATCGTNCCGGCGGACTCACCGTGGAAAACCGTAGGCGACCTGGAGGAGGCCATCGGGAAGAATCCCGGCAAGCTGAAGGCNTCNGGNACCGCCAAGGGCGGNACCTGGCANCTCGCCTTCGCCGGNTGGNTGGCNAANGCNGGCCTGCCGATCTCGGCCGTNAANTGGATCCCGACCCGCGGAGCGANCCCNTCNCTGCAGGAGCTGATGGCNAAGAACCTCGACCTNGTCTGCTGCAGNCTCCCCGANGCNCAGNCTCTCATCCAGGGTGGAAACCTGAAGGGGCTNGGGGTNATGNCCGATGAGCGNNTCAAGGGCTTCGACNANGTNAANACCTTCAAGGAGCAGGGCGTCGACTGGAGCCTGGTGGGNTGGNGGGCNCTNGGAGTNCCCANCGACACNCCGATGGANNTCATCGACACCCTCATGAACGCCCTGCGTGACATCGTCGNNAGCGNCGAGTTCGCNTCCTTCATGAANACCGGCAATTACAACGTCTCGATCCGGGAAGGAGACGAGGCCAGGGANACCCTCGATTCCATGGATGCCGAGATGGGCAAGCTNCTCGGCATGCCCGAGTTCANNGATCTCGAGAAATCCGGCTACAGCANGNATACCTATCCCGCCATCCTGGGCTGCGCCCTCCTGCTTCTGCTCTCAACCCTGGCNCTTCGCANCCGGANGGNGGAGCCTGCCGCNNCTCCCNCCTCACNATCNTGGAAAGGNCCAGCGGCCGTCTGNCTTGCCGCGCTTGGCTACGCGGNNCTNGCCCCGATAGCGGGCTTCATCCTGACCGCGGGCCTGCTTCTCTTTCTCCTTTTTCTTTTCCTCGGCAACAGGACCGTAAAGAGCCTGGCTCTTGCCGCGGTGGTCTCCTGCCTCGTCTACCTGGTCTTCGCCACCTGGCTGCGAGTCGACCTCCCACGTCAATTCATCGAGTGGTAGAGAAACCGCATGAACCCCGGCCCCATTGAAACGGCATTCACCAACGTCTTCCTCAACCTGGAGGTTCTGCTCGTCATCTTCGCCGCGGCCGCCTACGGAATCTTCATGGGCGCGGTGCCGGGCCTGACGGCGACGATGGCCGTTGCCCTGCTCATCCCGCTTACCTACTTCATGGACACGACCTCGGCCCTCGCGGCCGTCGTCACCCTGGTGGCGAGCGCCATCTTCGCCGGCGACATCCCCAACACCCTGCTCCGCATACCCGGCACTCCCTCCTCGGCGGCCTATACCGACGACGCCTACGCCCTCACCCGGCAAGGACGTCACCAGACGGCTCTTGGAGTTTCGCTGGTATTCAGCGTCGCGGGAGGAGTCTTCGGCACCCTGGTGCTGATCTTCCTGGCCCGGCCGCTGGCCTCGCTGGCGACCAGCTTCTCCTCCTTCGAATACTTCTGGCTCTACCTGCTGGGGCTCAGTTGCGCAGCGCTGGTCTCGCGAGGCTCGTCGCTCAAGGGCTCGCTGGCCCTCGTCATCGGGCTGTTGATCTCGACGATTGGCCTGAGCGCCGTCCACAGCGAACCCCGCTTCACCTTCGGAGTTCCCCAACTGCTCAAGGGAATCGAGTTCATCCCCGCCATGATCGGGCTCTTTGGAGTCTCGGAGGTTCTGCGCAATATGAGCGGAGCCGCCACGCAGGTCGCGCCCGTTGCCGAAAAGAGGGGCGCCGTCCGGGAGACCTTGGCCCCCGCCTTCCAGACGTTCTTTGGACGCTTCTTCCATTTCCTCCGCTCAGGCACCATCGGCTCTCTCATCGGAATGTTGCCGGGCGCCGGGGCAGACATCGCGGCCTGGGTCTCGAAGGCCATCTCGAAAAGGTTCTCGAAGAGGCCCGAAGAATACGGCAAGGGGTCTCTCGAGGCGATCGCCGACTCGACCGCGGCGAANAATTCGGCGCTNGCCGGAGCGTGGGNGCCGGCCCTCGTCTTCGGAATCCCGGGNGNNTCCGTCACCGCGCTCGTCATCGGGGTGCTCACCATGCACCACGTCACCCCCGGNCCGGCGATCTTCGAGAACCAGGGAGANCTCGTCTACTCGATCTACGCCATGTTCCTCGTCGCCAACCTCTTCCTGCTGCCNCTNGGNTTCCTGGCNATCCGCGCCGGCGGGCTGCTCATCAGGATCCCGCGCCGGGTGCTGCTGCCCTGCATCCTGCTCTTCTGTATCGTCGGCTCCTACGCCATCCGCAACAGCACCCTCGATATCGTGGTCATGCTGCTGATGGGNCTGCTNGGTTTCTTCCTCGAGCGCAAAAAGGTACCGCTGGGCCCTGTCGTTCTCGGCATCATCCTCGGCGGCCCGCTGGAAGAAAAATTCATCCAGAGCCTGACGAGTTCAGATGGTAATATCGCCGCCTTCTTCAGCAGGCCGGCGGCGGCCGTGCTGGGCATCGTGTGCCTGGCGCTCTGGGTCTCGCCACTGCTGCTTCGAAAAAAGACACGGCCAGGGGAGACGGCGGAATGAGCGAAAACGACATAAAAAACGTAAGGGTACTTATCTCTGGGCGAGTCCAGGGAGTCTGCTTCCGAGCCTGTACCCGGGACCAGGCCCAGATATTAAATCTCTCCGGCTGGGTACGCAACCTCAGCGATGGCCGAGTCGAAGCGCTCTTCGAGGGGTCTTCGGAAGTAATCGACCAGATGCTCGAGTGGTGTAAAGAGGGCGCGCCCTCCTCCAGCGTATCAGACCTCGAAGTATTTGAGGAAGAGGCATCGACGGGCAACGGCGGCGCCTTCGAGATCAGGTATTGAAGAACAGAAAGGTTCACCAGTGAAGTCCAGCCCGGAAGAGACCACTAAATCCACCCAGGACATCGTCATCATCGGCGGTGGCCCTGTCGGCCTGGCCTGCGCCATCGCCGCGCGCAGGGCCTCGATCCCGCATCTCGTGATCGAGAAGGGCTGCCTGGTCAACTCGATCTTCAACTTCCCGGCCGACATGACCTTCTTCACGACGCCGGAGTTGATGGAGATCGGCAACCACCCCCTGATCTGCACCCACGACAAGCCGACCCGGGCGGAGGCACTGGCCTACTACCGGGCGATCAGCCGGGTCGAGAAGCTCAGGATCAACCTCTTTGAGAAGGTCACCGGCGTCGAGGGCGAGAAGGATTCCTTCGAGATCCTGACCGAGGGGCGCGACGGCGCCGGCAGCTACCCCTGCCGGCGGATCATCCTCGCCACCGGCTATTACGACAACCCCAATCGCATGGGTATTCCCGGCGAGGACCTCCCCCACGTCAGCCACTACTATGCCGAGGCCCATCCCTTCATGGGGCAGCGGGTGCTGGTGGTCGGCGGCAAGAACTCGGCCTGCGAGGCCGCCCTCGACCTCTTCCGCCAGGGAGCCGAGGTCACCCTCGTCCACCGCGGCGAAGAGCTCGGTGACGGCNTCAAGTACTGGGTGCGGCCCGANATGGAAAACCGGATCGAGGCCGGCGAGGTGCGGNCNNTGTTCAATACCCGGGTCACGGCNATCGANGGTAACAGCGTCACCCTCTCAAGCGGAGCGGTGGAAGAATACGACCAGGTCTTCCTGCTCACCGGCTACCACCCCGATGGAGGGCTCCTCGAGACCTGCGGGCTGAAACCGGACCCCGAGACCCTGAAGCCGGTCCTCGACCCCGANACCCTCGAATCAGNGGACGTGCCGGGGCTCTACCTCGCCGGCAGCGTCAGCGCCGGCTACGAGACNGGCAACGTNTTNATCGAGAACGGCCGCTTCGACTGCGAGAAGATNTTCGCNNACCTCGAGCGCGAGCTNGGATAAGGAAACCGGNTCCTCCNGGANCGNNGNCTCANCCCAGCAGGNTCTTNCCGCCNGAGTCGAGNTCGTCGATNGCCTCCATGACGCGCTGNGACATGGCNTCNTCNGCCGCCTTGAGGTAGCTGCGAGGNTCGTACTTCTTCTTATTGCCGACCTCNCCGTCAACCTTGAGCACCTCNTCGTAGTTNGTCANCATATGGGCGGCNATCGGACGGGTNAAGGCGTACTGGGTGTCNGTGTCGACGTTCATCTTGATGACACCGTACTCGAGGGTCTCCTTGATCTGGGCCTTCNCGCTGCCNGAGCCGCCNTGGAAGACGAGGTGGAAGAGCGCGTCNTCNCCGAACTCNGCCTTGATGGCNTCCTGNCCCTNCTTGAGGATNTCNGGGCGCAGCTTGACGGCGCCGGGCTTGTAGGCCCCGTGNACGTTNCCGAAGGTNGCGGCGAACATATAGGTTCCATCGANCTCCTTCATGCGCCNGAATACTTCGACCATGTCCTCGGGAGTCGTGTAGAGCTTGTCGGCGGGAGTGTCAGCCGTACCAGCGGATCCATCCTCTTCCCCACCGACGATCCCGGCCTCGATCTCGATCATCTGGCCGATCTTCGCCATGCGCTCATAGAGCGGAACCGACAGGTCGAGGTTCTCAGCAAGGGGGAGATTCGAGGCATCGAGCATATGGCTCGAATAGAGAGGGAGCTTGCCATCGGCTACCCGGCTCTCGGATTCCTCGATCAGGGGAACCATGAAGCTGTCGATCTTGTCGGGGGGACAATGGTCGGTGTGCAGGGCGACAAGAACATCGTATCTTTCAGCCATGCGATGAATGTGCTCAGCGATGGAGATTGCCCCGAGGACCAGGTCGTTCACTCCGAGGCCGGAGGCGAAAGCGCCGCCGCCTGTGGAGACCTGGATCATTCCGTCTGATTTCTTCTCGGCAAAACCTTTCAGGGCGGCGTTGGCCGTCACCATGCTGCTGACGTTGATGGCTGGATAGGCGTAGTCGCCGGCCTGGGCGGCATCTAACATTTCCCGGTACTGCTGGGGAGTTGCGATAGGCATCTGTTTGTCGTTCCTCTATAAATTATTCAGGTTTATGGCATCTTCGCGATATTCAGAAGGTTTTCGCGAACGCCTCAGGGCGTATACGCCAAGCCTCCTGAAAACCAGCTCTCTTCAGTACTCTTAAGAAGAGAGCGCTCACCAACCTTGAGCGATGCTCAATAGCTAGAAATGGCAAGTCCGAGAGTGTAAGTGAAGCCCCCAAGGAACACAAGCCCCCACAACAAAGAGGCTGGAGAGCCGGAACGGTCAACGGAAGAACTCCGTAAACTCTTATTTGACAATGGCTTCGACAGGGTAGGCTTTGCCGATGCCGAGGAGACCCCTGGAGCGGAAGAGTTCAGCGAGTGGATTGACAGGGGCTACGCTGGAAACATGGACTATCTCGCCCGAAACGCCCAGCGGCGCAGGAACGCGCGCGAGGTCCTCGAAAGCGTCCGGAGCGTCATCGTAACCGCGATTCACTATGGAGAAAACGGCGCGGCGGGAATCGCCAACCCCTCGAGCGATCATGCGGAGATCGCATCCTACGCGCGCGGCACCGACTATCACCGGGTCGTTGAGAAGCGTCTGAAGAGCTGTTGTCGCCTGCTGAAGGAGCGCTTCGGGGGCGACTACCGCTACTATGTCGATACCGGGCCGGTACTCGAAAAAGCCTGGGCTCAAAAGGCCGGCATCGGGTGGATCGGCAAGAACACCTGCTCGATCGATTCCGACAACGGCTCCTATTTCTTTCTCGGAGTGATCCTCACCTCCCATGAGCTCAAGCCCGACCCGCCGGCTGTTGACCACTGCGGGAGCTGCACGCTCTGCCTGGAGGCCTGCCCCACAGCCGCCTTCCCGGAGCCCTACGTCCTCGACGCCCGCCGCTGCATCAGCTACCTGACGATCGAAGAACGGGGTGAGATTGTCTCGGAACTGGAAGAAAAGATGGCGAATCTGGTCTTCGGCTGCGACATCTGCCAGGAGGTCTGCCCCTGGAACAGCGAACCCCGGCCGCGCAGCGAACCGGACCTCGCCGCCCGCGAGGAGAACATCTTCCCGAGGCTCTCGGAGCTGACCACCCTGACGCCGGAGAGCTTTGCCGAGAGATTTCCGCAGAGCCCGGTCAAGCGCGCCGGCTTCCGGGGCTTCCTGCGTAACGTCATCATCTCACTGGGAAATTCCTCTGCCGGCAACGGCCTCGAACATCTGAATCGGCTTGCCCAGCGGGCGGATATCCAGAACGACTCCCTCCTGAGCGGAACGCTCGAGCGCGCCCGCCACAGGCTACTGGAAAAAAACAGGGCCGGACGCGGCGAGGAAATCCGCGAAGAATTCCAGCGCGCAAAAATCCAGGGTCCCATCCTGGCAGGCATGGCGATCCTGTCGGTCCTGCTCTTCCTGGTTTTCTGGTTTACCTGGATCACCGATAAGGCCAATTATGGCGTGTGGATTCCGGGGCTTTTCTTATATATTTTTTTTATGANCGCTCTCTACCATCTGGCTCGCAAAAAACAGGACGGGAATCGAGAACATAAATGACCCCCCGGGAATCGTGCCTGCGAATACCGTACCGGATTCAACCTCCGCTAACAGCGAGGTGTTCCGCTTGAACCCACTCGACGGCATCATCCTCGGCATCCTGCTGTTCTTCCTGATCATCGGCGCGTTACGGGGATGGTTCCGGCAGATCCTGCAGATCTCCACCATCCTCATTGCCTTTGTCGCCGCCTCCCTGCTTCACCTGGGTCTCGCNGACGCGGCGNTGTTCGATGGCATCCGGCAGAAATCCGATGCCCTGGCCGATGGCTCGGCCTTCATGATCATCTTCCTGTCTTGCAGCATCTTCCTGACCATCATAGCCGCCCTCATCTTCGACCTCGGGAAACCCGACCAGCTCTCCTTCTCAGACCGCTCCCTTGGCGCCCTGATCTCGGTGACCAGCGGAATCCTGGTTCTCGGCTGCGTCTGCCTGGTCGCGNATGAATGGATCAAGCCCGGNAAGAANGCCGGGNAAGAAGTTCGCCGTGATCCCGGNCAGANCGAAGTGCTCATCAGCGCGAGNGCCCTGGTCTCTCCCCTTTCAGAGAGCTGCCNGNTNCTGATNGACCTGATCCCCGCATCCAGCAGGAAACAGCTGAAGAACTACATCGATGAGGGAAAGAAGCAGATCGAGGGCATCAAGGGCGAGGACTGAGAGACCTCAGACGACAGGCTCGACATCCCGCACACGCAGCTTCTGCACCCGGTATCTCATCGAGCGATAGCTCATGCCCAGCAGCCTGGCGGCCTCGGTCATGTTCCCGCCCGTAGAATTCAGCGCCTCGCGCAAATAGCCGGTCTCGATCTCCTCCAGCCGATCCTCCAGGTCCATTCCCCGATCGGGAATGCCAAAGTCCCGCGTCTGCGCCCCGGCGGCGGCCGGAACCAAAGGCTCCTGGCCGTGATCGCGCAATTGGATGGAGTCCAGCTCCCTGCCGACGCAGAGGGCGACATGCCGCTGGATGATATTGTCGAGTTCGCGAACATTGCCGGGCCATTCGTAACCGCGGAGCTTCTCAATCGAAGCCTCCGAAATCCCGGTAAGCTCCTTGCCCATCTTCTCGGCGTGCTTACGAATGAAGTAGCCGGCCAGCAGGGGAATGTCTTCCTTGCGGTCACGCAGGGGAGGAAGCTCCACGGGAATCACATTCAACCTGTAATAGAGATCCTCACGGAAGCTGCCCTGCTCGATCTGCTCACGGATGTTCTTATTGGTCGCCGCCACGATGCGGACGTCAACCGCCTCGCCCCGGGTGCTGCCCACCGGTGTTACGATACGTTCCTCGATAACCCGGAGGATCTTGACCTGGGTCGTCAGGCTCATATCCGCGATCTCGTCAAGAAAGAGGGTGCCGCCGTCGGCTGCCCTGAAGAAACCATCGGAGTCGGCCACCGCCCCGGTAAAGGAGCCCTTTTTATGCCCGAAGAGTTCACTCTCAAGGAGGGTCTCGGTAAAGGCGCTGCAGTTGACCGAGATAAAGACCCCATCCTGCCTGGAGGANCTGTCGTGAAGAGCCCNGGCGACGAGCTCCTTCCCGGTGCCGCTCTCGCCCTGGATCAGCACGGTGCTGTCAGTTGGCGCCACCCGGTTTACCAGGTCCATCACTCTCTGGATGCTGCTGTGGTTGCCGATCAGCTCGTATTTGCGCGAGGAGGCATCTCCCTGCCCCTTCGCGGGATTTTTTCTTCCGGAGCTCTTACCCACCGCCCGGTTGACCACATCCCGTATAGCGTCCACCTCGAAAGGCTTCCTGATGTAGTCATAGGCGCCAAGGCGCATGGCCTCGACGGCGTTGTTCGAGGTTGAAAAGGCCGTGATAACAACGACGGGAATCTCGGGAGCCTCGGNCGTATACCGGGCGAGNAGCCTCGCTCCGTCGAGGTCGGGAAGCTTCAGNTCCTGGATGATGAGAACGATGCGGTCCGAGTACTTGCGGAAGGNGGCAAGCGCCTCCTCCCCGCTGGCGGCNGACACCACGCTATAGCCCTCCTCCTCGAGTACGAGGGTGAGCAGGTCGCGAANATTCGGTTCGTCATCGGACACCAGCACCAGGCGNCCTGCGCCGGGCAATACGGNNCCATTGNTGTTTTCAGACATAGCTCANATTCAAACCCAAAACAAGCTGCCGCCACNGCAGNCCCTCGGGCCGCAGGCGCCAGTCAGAAACCTCCCTCAACACTACCTGTATCGGCAGAGNTTGTCGGTTCCCGACAGTCGGGGTGACATTTTCAGGCCTTCTACCTCATCTTTGAACATTAGCGGTACTTTCGTGACATTAACGCCACTTCGAGCCAGCTCTCAGCCGCCCATGCTGCCTACCATCTTGAAGATCGGCAGGAAGATCGCCATGACCATGCCTCCGACCAGGAATCCCATGATCCCGATCATGAAGGGCTCAATCATCGAGGTGAGTCCCTCTACGCTGGTTTTCACCTGGCGATCGTAGAAATCCGCGATCTTCTCAAGCAGCGCCTCAAGCGCTCCGGTGCGCTCCCCGATGGCGACCATACGGGTCACCATCGGAGGAAACACCCCGCTCCTGGCGAGCGGTTCACCAAGGGTCTCTCCCTCCCTGACACTCGCAGATGCCTCCTCTACGGCTCGAGCAAAGATCCTGTTGCCGCAGGTCTGGGAAACGATCTCCAGCGCGCCAAGAATGGGAACTCCGCTCTGGATCAGGGTCGACAGGGTTCTCGAGAAACGCGACAGGGTTACCTTCCTGAAAAGAGGACCGAAGACGGGAATATTGATCAACATCCAGTCGCGAGCGGTGATGCCGCTGTCGGACCGCAGCCAGTAGGCCGCCGCCGCCCCCAGAGCTACCACCCCTCCCATCCAGTAGAGAACATTTTCTCGAAGGAAGAGGCTCGCCGCAAGCAACGCGGTCGTGATACCGGGCAGCTCCACGTTGAGCGTGGAGAACATAGACTCGAATTTCGGAATAACGAAGACGAGCAGAAAGAAGGTAATGCCGAGAACCATCAACAGCGAGACAATGGGGTAGGTCATCGCCGACTTGATGTCTGATTTCAGCGCGCTGGAGGCCTCCTGGTATTCTGCCAGGCGGTCAAGCACCGTATCAAGCTGGCCGCTCGCCTCGCCGGCACAGATCATGTTGACGTAGATATCGGGGAAGATACGCGGAAACATCGAGAGCGCAGATGAGAGATCCTTGCCGCCCCGCACCTCCGCGCAGACAGCCTCGATCACGGAGCGAAAACCGGGATTCTCGATCTGTTCGGCGAGGATCTCGAGCCCGTCGACCAACGGGATACCTGATCCCACCATCGTCGCCAACTGGCGGGTGAAGACCACCATCTCGGCATCCTTGACTCGAGCCTTGTGAGCGGGAACCTCCCGCGAAAGGGAGAAAAGGCCGCTGAAAGGAACTGAGCTGCCGCCCGGGGCCGCGGCCTTGCCGCCAGCCTCCCTGTCGAGCGAGATCACCGTCATGCCACCCTGATGGAGCTCCTTGACGGCATCCGACTCACTCTCGGCCTTGAGCACCCCGGTGCTGGTTTGCCCATCTGTCCCCCGCGCCTTGTATGAAAAGACCTCAACGGTCATCGCGAACCTCCCACATATTCAGCTGCCCTCTGTTTTTAATGATTAATCCCCGACCGTAACCCGGAGTATCTCCTCCAGGCTGGTCCTGCCCTTCAATGTGTTCAATATTCCGCAGCGCCTCAGGGTGANCATCCCGTCCTCGATCGCTCTCTCCTTGATGTCCACCGCCGAGCCGCCATCGATGATCACCCGCTGAAGCCCGCTGGTAATCGGCATGGTCTCAAGCAGGGCGAAACGACCCTTGTAACCCTGCGAGCAACGCTGGCATCCGACCGCNTCCATCAGCTCGAACTTGCCGGTCTCCTTGCNGGAGAAGCCAAGNGAGGCNAGGTAATCCGCCTGCGGTACAACCTCCATCGGCCTGCNGCACTCCTCGCAGAGGCTCCGCGCGAGCCGCTGGGCGCAGACGCAAACCAGCGCNGAGGCGACAAGGAACGGATCCACNCCCATGTCCACCACGCGNGTGATACTCGANGGGGCNTCGTTGGTGTGAAGCGTCGAGAAGACCAGGTGCCCNGTGAGAGCGGCCTTCACGGCGATCTCGACGGTCTCCTGGTCACGAATCTCTCCAAGCAGGATGGTNTCCGGATCCTGGCGAAGAATCGACCTCAGCGAGGCGGCGAAGGTGAGCCCCTGCTTGGTGTTGACCTGGACCTGGTTCACCCCCTCGAGCTGGTACTCGATGGGATCCTCTACGGTAACAATATTGTCCTCGACGTTCATGACCTCCCGGATTGCCGAATAGAGAGTCGTCGACTTTCCGCTGCCGGTCGGTCCGGTCACCAGGATCATCCCGTAGGGTCTCGCAATGGATTCGTAGATATCATCCAGGGCTTTCTGCTCAAAGCCGAGATCCGCCAGGCCGAGGCTCAGGCTGGTCGAATCGAGAATCCTCATCACGACCTTCTCTCCTGTGGCCAGCGGCAGGGTCGACACGCGGAAATCAATCTTCCGCCCCTCCATGGTGATCTGGAACTTGCCGTCCTGCGGCTGGCGCCTCTCGGCGATATCCAGGCCGCACATGATCTTGATTCGNCTCACCAGGGCGTTCTGCATNCTCTTGGGNGGACGNATGCTCTCNTGGAGAACCCCATCCACGCGATAGCGGACCCGGACATCGTTATCGAGCGGCTCGATATGGATNTCGCTGGCCTTCTTCTTGATTCCCTGGACGATGATGAGGTTGACCAGCTTGACCACNGGAGCCTGCCCGGACTCCTCNGCGAGCAGNCCCAGGTCNGCNGCCCTCGAATCATCGATGGCCTTCTGCTTGACCTCCACCTCCTCCTCGTTCATGTCGTCGAGAAGATCATCGACCATCTGCTGGCCGCGNTTGTAGATCTCGGGGATCGCCTTGCGAATCGCCGGCTCGGTCGAGAGCACAGGCCTGATCTCACAGGCTGTCACTATCCTGATATCGTCCAGCTGGAGAATATCGAAGGGATTCGAGACCGCCAGCGTCAGCACGTTGGCCACCCGGGATACGGGCACAACGCCATAATAGGAGGCCAGGTTCTCCGGCAGGAGATCGACAACGCTCTTCTCCGGCCNCACCTTGAAGACATCCACTGCGGGAAATCTCGTCTCCTCGCTCAGGACCTCCAGCAGGTCGGCCTCGCTCAGCTGGTCACCCTCGAGCAGGACCTGTGTCAGCGAACGGGATTCGCTCTCCGCGGTCTCCATATGCCGGGCGAGCTCATCNTCGCTGACCATATTCCTGCGGGAGAGAATATTCCCAAGCCTCTTGTCAAATTTGCTCCTGGTCATCTTGCACCCTGAATCCAATCCTCATCTCTCAGACACAAACACCGCCGCTCTTTTTGTACATACGCTCGATATCATCAGGTGTCGGCGAATACCGTAGAGCGTTTTTGAAACTGATCTGTCCATCATTGCAATGCTCCAGCAGGCTCTGGTTCATTGTCCTCATCCCGAGCCTGCCGCCGGTCTGGACCACCGACTCCAGCTGATGAACCTTGTCCTCCCGAACCAGGGCGCGCGCCGCGGGCGTTGCCATCAGCACCTCAGCCGCGAGCACCCTTCCCCTCTCGCCATCCCTGGGAACCAGCTGCTGGCAAAAGATCGCCTCGAGCGTGAAGGAGAGCTGCGTCCTCACCTGGGCCTGCTGATGGGCGGGAAAAACATCGACGACCCTGTTCACCGTCTGCACCACCGAGTTGGTATGAAGAGTGGCGAACGTCAGGTGCCCGGTTTCCGCGATGGTCAGGGCCGCGGAGATGGTCTCCTGGTCGCGAATCTCGCCGACCATGATCACATCCGGATCCTGCCGCAGGGCGGTCCTCAGGGCGTTCTGAAATCCATGAGTATCGGATCCGACCTCGCGCTGGTTCACAAGGCANCCCTTGTTCTGGTGGATGAACTCGATGGGATCCTCGATCGTCATGATGTGTTCGGTTCTCGATGCGTTGATGTGATCAACCATCGATGACAAGGTCGTCGACTTTCCACTGCCCGTCGCTCCTGTCACGAGGACCAGGCCTTTTCGCAGATTGCAGATTCTCTCACAGGCCTGAGAAGGAAGCCCCAGCTGGGCAAAGGGGATCGTCTCCTGGGGAATGACCCTCAGTACGGATCCGACTGCTTCACGCTGCATGAAGACATTGGTTCTGAACCTTCCCAGCCCCTCGATTCCAAAGGACATGTCAAGCTCCAGCTCTTCCTCGAAACGCTCGACCTGCTCGCTGTTTAAAATTCCATAGACCAGCTTTCGCGTAGCTTCAGCGGAGAGCTTCTCTTCCCCTGCGGGAATGAGGCGGCCGTCAATACGCATCATGGGCGGCGAGCCCGCTGCGATATGCAGGTCCGACCCCTCTCTCTCGACCAACTGCCTGGCGAGTAGTTCCAACGACAACATGGATCTCCTCCTTANAAACTGGAGTNAACCCCATACCCCGATCCATCTACCCGGTAGTGCCCCTGCCCGAACAGGGACGAAACCCGAGAAGAATATCATCTCGAAGGCCTTTTGACGAAGAGAGCCGTCATCTGTACACGATGTAGACAATTCCCCATGGCCGCGTGGGGCGATAAAAAAGAAGCCGCTGGAGACTTATGCTCCCGCGGCTTCCTCCACCCTGCTGCCTGCTCTGCTGTCAGGCCCCTTGATTCAATATCGTGATCTCGACGCGCCGGTTCTTCTGGCGCGAGTCGATTGATTTTCCGCTGGCGAGCGGCCGAGTATCCGCGAACCCGGCCGGATATATCCGGGACTTCGCTACCCCCGCGCTACCGACCAGGTAGCGAACTACCGTGCAGGCCCTGGCTGTCGACAGCTCCCAATTCGACGGATACCTGTCGCGAACCTTCTCAACAGGCTGATCATCGGTGTGCCCCTCAACCCGGACCGTATTGTCGCTGTAATCATTGTTGTTGAGCAATTGACCAATATCCTGGAGTACTCCCTTTCCAGTGCTGGTGAGCTCGGTTTTTCCGGGAGCGAAGAAAACCTGTTGAGGAATCGTCAGCTTGATTCCCTCGGCTGTTCGCTCAATCTGGACATTGGCGTCAATTCCGGAATCAGCGGGGATCAGGAGATCGGAAGCCGCCTCCTTTCTCTCAGGCGTATTCGCCGTCGCTGCATCCGCTCCGCCGCCGATGCGAAAAGANGCCAGCTCCTGTTCGAGACGATTGTTCTCGCTTACGAGNCGGTCATTCTGNTCTTTGAGGCGTTGGTTCGCTTCCTTCAGNCCNGGGATAGCGCAACCCGAAGACAANAATCCCAGCAAACAGACCAGAGCAANCCTGNAAACAAGCTTCNTGCTCATCACTCTTCTTCTCCTGTGGTCTTCCCCCGGCCTTGCCGGAAAACATTGCCCGGCATCCCAGGGCAGTGATTACTTAAAAGTCCTCTGTCAGGAGCTCCTGGAGGCNGCCGGCGAGGCAGGGGTTCTCTTCACTCCGCCTCTTNATGCCCGGCAGNTCCCGGTGCTCTGGCNTTAGGTTATCTAAAGCACCCGTCCAATGGCAAGCCACTAGCGGAAAAAATGCTTNATCACCACCTTAAAGGCCANCTCCAGGNCNTTTGATTCAGCCGNCGAACAGCCCCATGTACCATTTCAGGGCGAAATCGACNGCATNCGGCCACAGGTAGACGAAAACACCGGCAACGATCAGGAANGGACCNAANGCGAGATGCCGGTTACCGTACAGAAGGCGCCTGGGAATACCGACNANGGAACCCAGCATACAGGCGAGAAAGAACCCCGTAATGACNCCCCAGCANCCTGNGAGGGCTCCCAGCAGGCCCATGAGCTTTACGTCGCCAAAGCCCATAGCCGGNTTCCTGAAAACAAGNGTNCCGACAACCCCGACGATAAAGANCACTCCGCTGCCGGCCAGCATTCCCAGCANGGAGCTGGTGAGATTGTAGGCCGCCTTCGATTCCNCGAANCCCGGCAGGANACAGACNCCGGCGACCAGGGCGGCTGAAAGCCCGCACAACAGACCCGCCAGGCTGANGCTGAAGAANCCATCGGATTCTTCGGGAAGACGCCAGCGGCGATAGCCGCGATAGACCCAGCAACCNGCGGCGAAGAAAAAGAGNCCGACNAGCGACAGGATGGCNACGACAGAAGCAGTNGAGGGCGNCCAGGTTGGCATCCACTTCGAGATCCCGGNAAGGAGTCTCTCGGANAGTCCATCCCGGGGGGCAAATCTCAGATCCTGGAAGATCAGCATCGCCACAGGAATGAGATGCATACCGCCAATCGTGATCTCGTCAGGAAGAATCCGGAGCTCGGCATCGATAAAGGCGGCTACGAGTAAGGAGCAGAAGAGGACCAGGAGGAAGATGCAACTCGTGAGTTCGCCGCCCAATTGCAGATGAAATTTCCAGGTGACCAGGGCGCAAAGCGCCCCTGTGAGAAGCTCTACCAGGGGATAGCGTATGGAGATGGACGATCTGCAGCTTCGGCAGCGGCCGCGCAGCAGAAGCCAGCTGAGCACCGGAATATTGTCCGCCCAGAAGATCTTCTCTTTGCAGGAGGGACAGAAAGACCTCCTGGGCTTGCCGATGCTGAGTCCCTCACGCGGCAGGCGGTAGATGCAGACATTCAGAAAGCTACCTACGCAGAGGCCGAATGCCGAGGCCACCGCGAGAACCAGGACGTCGTACATCTCTGGGTACATCTTATTTCGGCAGCTCCGTTATCGCCTCGAGAACAGCTCCGCAGACCTGCTCTTCGTCAAGATCACCGGTATCGACAACACAGTCGGCCGCGGCCTCATAGAGAGGATAACGCCGTTCGAGAACCTCCTCCACCTCGGCAACGGCACTTTCCCCCGAGAGCGCCGGTCGAGTACGGGCGCTTGCAGGATCCCGCTCGATACGATCCTGTAAGACCGAGGCCGGGGCGCGAAGCCAGACAACATATCCGGTCGAGCTCATTCGCTCGACGTTCTCCCGGCTGAGAACAATCCCCCCGCCCGTGGCTACCACCAACCGTTCGCCCTTGAGGACACGAGTGCCGACCGCGGCCAGCGCCTCTGACTCAAGCTTCCGAAAGACAGATTCCCCGGACTCAGCGAAGATCGATGCGATCGCACGCCCTTCGGATTCTTCAACCAGGCGATCCGTATCGACGAACAGGCGTGAAAGCTCCGAGGCGACCGCGCGGCCGGCGCTCGTCTTGCCGCTGGCCCGGTACCCGACCAGGTAAATCGCAGATTTGTCCTGTTCCTTCTTCACTCTTTAGTCACCACCATCAACAGGAAAGCCGGAGCCCACCCTTAAAAGGCAGCTCCGGCCTCCGCTCAGCCCTCTCTCCAGCCGCGAACGGACACGGGACCTCAGTCCTCGTCTCCGGTGGAGAGCGGCTCGCCGAGAGTTACCTTCACGTCTTTTTCTTCATCGCCCCTGCGAATCTTCAGGTTGATCGATTCTCCCGCATGGAGAGGACCCAGCCCATCCTGGAGGTCCTTGAGGCTCGCCACTTCCTTATTTCCAAGNTTCAGGACCAGGTCACCGGCCTTGATACCGGCTTTTTCAGCCGCTGCGCCGGGGATCACCTTCGTGATAACCACTTGCCCCTCAGCCGTCTGGCGGGCGTGGATCCCGAGGGTTCCCTTCACCTCAGATTTCTTCTCAGGCTTCTCAGGAGGNTTNTCCTTGGGCTTCGGAGCGGGCTTNGGAGCAGCGGCTGGAGCNGATTTCGGCGCCTCCACCTTCTGNCCGCGAGCNCCCAGCACCAGGNTGAGGGTNATATCNGCTCCNTTCCTCCTGAGCAGNACCTTTGCCCCGGCGCCGGCCAGAGCGCCTCCAAGGGCTGCCCTGAGCTCTTCTATGGAGGTGGTGTTCTTGCCGTTCACCTGCTTGATGACATCCCCGACCTTGATCCCGTAGACCGCGGCGGCTGAATCGGGCACCACGATCTCAACCTCAAGACCGCCTTCTACCGAACCAACACCCACACCGAGAAATCCGGCTGGCTCAGGCTTCTTCTCCGGAGGAGGATCTTTCTTTTTCTCCGGAGCGGGCTTCACCGGCTTGGCCTCAGCCTTCGTNCTCTTGCTGCTGACCAGCTTCGCCCCGCCCTTGTCGGATGAGCCCACCACCACAACATCGATGGTCTCCTCTCCCCGCACCAGGCGCAACGCGACCTCCTGCCCCGACCTGATCTTCTTCAGCAGGCTCTCGAGCTCATCGAGAGTCTTCACGGCCTTGCCGTTGACGCCCGTAATCCGGTCCCCTTTCTGGACCCCCGCGGCCTTGCCGGTGAATCCATCCTCCACCTGGAAAGCGAAGAGGCCTTCACCATCTTCCTCGACAGTTACGCCGAGCACGATATGGCCGGGCTCCTTTTCCGCGGAGTCCTTGCGGGAGCGCGCCGCGAAGAAGGCGTCACGGTCAACCAGCTTGACCTCGGCCTTCGCCTTCTTGCCGCCCCGCATGTATTCAAGGGTGATCGTGGTCCCGGGAGCGTGCAAGGTGACCGCTCCGCCAAGGCTCTCGGAGTTCACCTTCTTGCCNTTGACCGCNACGATCAGGTCANCTTCCTTCATTCCCGCGACGGCGGCAGGACTCCCCGGATGNACCGTCGTNACCATGGCCCCCGCCTCGTTATCGATNTGNCCCACCCCGAGAAACGCGTTGGTCGGCTTCGGCTCGGGCTTGGGTTTTGGCGGAGCAGGCGGCTTCGCGGCCGCGGCCAGCTCTTTCTTCANCCTGCCGANCTCCTTCTCCANGCCGGCAATTCGTTTGTCCTTTTCAGCGAGGCTCTTCTCCAGGGCGGCCGTCTTCTCATTCATCATCTTCGTGATGGATTCAACGAGTTCCTTGTGCTTCTGCTCGATGATCTTCACGATTTCCCTGGTGGCATCTTCACCCAGGGCAGCGCCGGCCGCCGTGGGCGCCTGCTGGAATCCGTTGTTGTCCGCCAACGCGACGGGCGCTATCACCTGCGCGCAAAAGAGCACGCAAATACAAGCCGGAAGAAGGTACTGGGTCCGGACTGAGGTCATCTCAAATTCTCCTGGGTAAAACGCGCGGCCAACCAATGCTGCCGGGCTGAATCAACTTTTCCGCGCGTCCAACGCAAATATTCTGAAAATCAACAGATACAGGCTCTGTGCAATGATGGCGCAAAGCCACATTAACAATATCGGCACATGGGAGTGCCCCACTGAAGAAAACTTCTTCAGACCTAGTGAGAATTTTATTCCCACCAGCGAGCCAATGAAAATCTAAAAACCAGCCAGCTGGGCGGGTATTCAGCCACGACTGGGTACGTCCCTGGCAGGCGAGATCGACTGTCGGGAGTTATTGCGGTGAATCCTCGTAGGCGACAACCACAATGCCGTAGCGATCAGCGAGCTCAACCACCCTCTCCTGCTCCAGGATGAGGGTCCCCCCCGCCTTGACGGCCAGGACAGCTCCGCCGGCCTCCTTGAGATTCTCGATCGTATCCGGACCGATGGTTGGAACGTCAAATCTCATGTCATGATCATCCTTGGGCAGCTTGACGACCGTAAAACCACCCTTTCGACAGAGCTCCCCTGCCCTGAGAATGTTTCGATCAGTGCCCTCGAGCCCCTCGACGGCGATCGTCGCCTTCTCCAGGACCGCCACGCTCTGCCCAACATCGAGATCCGCCATCCGCTGGGCAATGTCCCAGCCGAAACGAATGTCTTCGAGATGCCTGGCCTTCGGCTTAACGCATCCTACCAGCCCTTCCTTGATGAGCAGCTCAGGACAATACCGGGTTGAATGCGCCACCTTGATACCCTCCCGCTCAAACTCTTCGGCAAAGCTGGTAAGGATCGTCTGGCTCTGACGATCCCGTAAGCTGAAATACCAGATCCTCAGCATACGCCAGTCCGGCAGCAGGGAAAAGATCCGGGCTGGCGTAAAAAGCCGCTCCTTGCGAACCCAGCCGGCCCAGGAGACCTCGCTGATACCATGCCGCCTGAAATACCTAAGGACACGCCCCAGGCGACCGAGACCAAACTCCTTGAAGACAGAGACCTCCGACGCCAACTCCCTGGAGACCTCGTGCTTGATACCGGCGCAGACCACCTCGATTCCGCTCTGCCGGGCCGCCCTCGCCACGGCGAAGGGAAAGCTCCCCCCACCGGCCAACAGGCCGATCCTTACAGGTAATCCTTCTTGCGCCCCCTCTTTCGCCTCGATTGGCACTCTCTCATCACTCCTTCGGAAAACTACAGGGCTCTTCAAACTCCCCCGGCGGCAATAGACTATCAGCACAAACGCCTCATAGCCACCCCGGTCAAGTTCCAGAATTTCCGTGTGGGGGCTTGATGCCTGCCCCACCTCATCTATAAACTCTCCCTTCCACGGTGGTTCGCTCCACTGGTGGAATCTTCAGTTCATTGAAAAAAGTGCCCAGGTGGCGGAATTGGCAGACGCGCTAGGTTGAGGGCCTAGTTTCCTTTACAGGAAGTGGAGGTTCGACCCCTCTCCTGGGCACCATTTAATTCAAAGAGGCCGTGTTTGAATCAAACGCGGCCTCTTTTTTTCGAGACCTCTCCCTGGAAAACCACTGCGGTGGAGGCGCCGAGCTCTGCGTCAAGCTCAGAGCAGCTCCGGCGGAACCACGCCTCCCTGGAGCAGGAAGTTGGGNCGCCCGGAGAAATCCTTCACCACCTCCTGGTGCGGATCNATNCCGAGAGCGTGATAGACAATCGCGCAGAAGTCAGCCGGGGTGACCGGCCGCTCGGTGGGATGCTCCGCCTTGCCATTGGTCTCACCGATGACCTGCCCGTGACGATAGCCCCCGCCGGCGAGCAGGATACTCTGCGCCTGCGGCCAGTGATCACGGCCGGCCTTGTCGTTGATCTTCGGAGTTCGGCCGAACTCACCGGCAGATATNACCAGGGTNTCATCGAGCAGCCCTCGCTGTGAGAGATCCTCAATCAGCACCCCAAGAGCGCGGTCATGCCGCGGCAATTTATCATCCAGGGCCTTCTTGATATTTCCATGGTCATCCCAATAGCCCGTATTCAGGGTAACAAAGCGAACACCCGCCTCGATGAGGCGGCGGGCCATCAGGGCCTGCTCTCCCCAGCCAGGGCCGTAGCGCTCACGGGTCTGCTTGTCCTCGAGCGAGACATCGAAGGCCGCCCGGGCCTTACCGGAGGTGACGATGTCCACTGCCTCCTGCAGCATGCTGTCCATACCGTGAAAGGCGCCGGACTTGTCGATATCACTGCGCAGAGCATCNAGTCGTTTCATCAGGGAGACGCGGGCCGAAATCTTCTCGGTGGTAAGTCCATTGAGCAGCTTGAGACTCGAGGCTCTGGCCGTCGGAAGCATCCCCGCCTCATTACCGTAGCTGTAGCTGCCGGTCCTGAAGGGATTGCAGGCNACCCCCAGGTAAGAGGCGCCGTGAAANCCGAAGCCTCCATCGTTCATGTTCACATAGGCTGGCACGCCNTTTTCATGGGNNCCTCGAAGATGCGCGCTGATCGCGCCCATGGAGGGATTCCTGGCCTTCCGATCGGACCCGGTCGCGCCGAGGTAGCCGGTAAGAAGCCAATGCGCCGCGGCCCAATGATCACCGTTGTTATGGGTAAAGCTCCTGATCACCGAGGTCCGGTCCATGATCTTGGCATGAAAGGGCATCTTGTCGCAGATCCGAAGGCCTGGAAGGCTGGTCGGAATCGACCCGTAGGGNCCTCGATATTCCCGCGGCGAATCGGGCTTCATGTCGAAGGTGTCCAGCTGCGATGGTCCGCCGTGCTGCCATACGAGAATCACAGAACGCTTGCGTCCGCCCGCAGGCCTGGCGCTTTCAGCCCTGAGGAGCTCAGGCAGGGAGAGACCGAAGGCGCCCAGGGAGCCGGCGGCGATGAATTGACGCCTGCTGAATCCGTCGCANAAACGCCGGGATGAACCAGAAACNGTAAGCATATTCAGCTTCTCCGGAAAAGCCGCTGANCTNCGAAAATNGGCTGGAGCGNTAAAACANCNCGCCGCAACCAACTGATGCCGATCTTATCAAAGCTTTCGATTCAGTAAAAGATCGCTCTGTAAAACGACGCAATGTCCGCCCCGGAGATCAAGACAGGAAAAACACGCCCACAACCGAGGTTTCACGCGAAACCGGGCGAGGTTAAG